>DATLIA010000242.1:0-5453 GCA_035540215.1 Actinokineospora sp.
CAACTAGGGGGGACGGGGTGGAGGGGCAGGTCACCAGTCGCGGCTCATCGGGGCTTCCTTTGGTTCGTGGGGACGGGGACTCGGGGGCGGAACTCACCAGTCGCGGCTCATCGGACATTCCTCCGGTTACGGGAACGGAAACGGGGGCGGAAGCTGGGATCACCAGTCGCGGCTCCGGATCGGACTCACCTCCGGGGTTAACGAGCGACGAGGGCTGCGGCAGCGATGCACTTGCAACACCTCCTCGCGACGGCGCACGTCAACAGGTGGGGCAGGCCGAAGCGCGCGTTCGCGACGGTCGTGAACGGAACGTGGGCCGGTTCCGTTCACGGCTAAGTGTGACGGACTGGATGCACGGTGAACACCCTCCGGGTCATTCGTTGCTTTCGGTGCGGCGGTGGGGGCTTTGGACTCTTCCGAGGCCCGCGCTGCGTTACATCCTGGCGTTCGAACTCGTCACTCTTCTGGCCGTCGGCTATGCGATCTTCACGGATCCGCCCGCCGTGGAGATGGACTGGCGGACGCTGGTCGTGCTGATCGCGGCCGGTGCGGCGCACCTGTGGGTCTCCCGCCGCACGGAGGAGACGCGGCGCGACGGCGGCACCGGTCCGCACATGGACACCAGCGTCGTCTGGATCCTGCCCGCGATGGTCCTGCTGCCCGCGTGGATGGCCGTCGTGTCGATGCTGCTGCTGCGCGTGCAGCTCTACCCGGTCGCTCGCCGACCGCTCTACCGGTACACCTTCGGCACCGCGGGCATCCTGCTCGCGGCCTTGGCGTCGCTCTTCGTGATCAGATTTTCCGGCATCCACGTCACTGAGACCTTCGGGGCGCGGGAATCGTTGCTTCTGGCTTTGGCGGGTTTGGCGTACTTCGTCGTCAACGCGATGGCCATCGGTGGCGTCATCGCCCTGTCGACCCCGCAGCCGACCTGGGCCGTGGTCGTCGGCTCCCGCCGCGACAACGCCATGGCGGCGCTGACGGTCAGCCTAGGCGCCCTCGCGGCGCTGGCCATCGCGCACGCCTGGCTCGCCCCGCTGTTCATGGTCCCGCTGCTCGGCGCGGTCGACTGGGGCCTACTGCAGATCGAGAACCTCAAGGGCGACGCCCGCACCGACCACAAGACCCAGCTGCTCAACAGCCGCGGCTGGCACGAGCAGACCGGCCGCGAGATGGCCCGCGCCCGCCGCCAGCAGGGCACGATGGCCGTCGCGGTGATCGACCTCGACCACTTCAAGCAGGTCAACGACACGTGGGGCCACCCGGCGGGCGACGCCGTGCTGCGCGCGGTCGGCACGGTGCTGCGCGAGACGACCCGCCAGGGCGACGTGGTCGGCCGGTTCGGCGGCGAGGAGTTCGTCCTGATGCTGCCCGACACCGACGCCGACCAGGCGGCCAGGGTGGCCGAGCGCGTGCGCATGGGCGTGGCCGACATGCATGTCGCGGCAACCGACAAGCGCGGCCAGCCGGTCCTGATCTCACACCGGACCGCGTCGATCGGCATCGCGTCGGGCCCGGGGGCGACCTCCGACCTCGACGACCTGCTCCGCCTGGCCGACGCGGCCGTCTACGAGGCCAAGCACGGCGGCCGCAACCAGGTCCGAGTAGCCGATTAGAGAAGCTGTGCCTCGACCTGCGGCGACCACCGAACCGGCGCCTAAGGGGACCGTGACGGCGGCCGACCACGGTGACCGATGATCCATGCCTGTCCGGCCTCAGGTGACCGACCGTCAAAATTTCGGGGAGGCGGTCACGTTCCGGTGGCGGGTGCGACGCCGAACGAGGGGTTGTCGCGTAAGAACGCGGTGTAGCGCGGGCTGCGGGCGATGACGTCCTGGTAGGCCGCGCTGGCGAGCTTGCGCACCTGGTCGGCGAACGGGGCGGCCGGGCTGTCGGGGTGCCAGCCGATCAGGTTGCGCCAGCGCAGCGGGTTGCCCGCGATCGGCACCGGCACGACCCCGGGGAACCGGCGGAACATCGGCTGGCACAGCACCACCGCGTCGCCCGACTCGACCAGGTCCACGCAGCTCACCACGTCGGTCTCGTACAGCGTGCGCGGCGTGAAGCCCGCCCGGGCGCAGGCCGCGGCGAAGCACTCGGAGAAGCAGCCGTCGCCGGGGGTGGCGCCCCAGTGCGACTCGGCGAGGTCGGCGAGGTCGACGGCGGCCCGACCTGCCAGCGGGTGCCCGTCGGCGAGCAGCACGAACACCGGGTCGGTGGCCAGGGTCCGCCACAGCAGCCCAGGCTGGGCGGGCGGCGGGGCGTCCCCGCACACACCGACCACGGCGAAGTCGACTTTCCCGTCGGCCACCATCGCGGCCAGTTCCTCCGACGACCATGACGCGTAGGTCGTGACCACCAGGTCGGGGTAGGTGGTGGTGAGCTGGTGCACCAGCGCGCCGAGCACCGGGCCGGTCGCGGAGGCCAGTCGCAGCCGGGTCGGTGTGTCACCTGGAATTCGTTCGTTGTTCGCGAACCGCGCCGCCTCTTCGCGCAATCCGGACACCGCCGGAAGTAGCAACCGGGCGCGCGCCAGGACCAATTCGCCCAATGGGGTGGCACGCGCGCCCTTGCGGTCGCGGTCGAACAGCGGCCCGCCCAGCGCCCGCTCGATGCGGTGCAGCTGGGCGGTGAGCGCGGGTTGGGCGAGCCCGAGCGACGCGGCCGCCTTGGTGATGCTGCCCGCCTCGTCGATCGCCACGATGATTCGGAAATGGCGCAGTTCCAGTTCCATGAACCAACGTTATGGCTCCTACGGGACTGAGCGGAAGCGCCCGCGCCGCAGGAACAGCCCCAAAATGATCATCGCCGTCGTGAAACCGCTGGTGGCGCCCACCGCGGCGCGCACGAAGCCGATCTCGACGCGCAAATCAGGTCGCGCGTCGGCCATCCCGTCGACGGCCGCGATCCAGGCGCACACCGCGGCGGCGACCAGGACGAAGGCGGCGACGGTCAGCTTCGGGGTCTTGCGGGGCAGTCGCCGATATCGGTGGACGACGTGGGCGAGTAGGAGTGCGACACCGATGAAGCTGCACGCGACCTGGAGGAAGAAGAACAGGGGCATGTCCGGCCAGACGAACCGGCGCAGCATCGGCAGTCGTTCGACGAAGTAGCCGTCGCCGTGGGTGAAGGCGTCCCAGATCAGGTGGGAGCTGATGCCGACAATCGCGCCCGCGATGGCCGGAATGGGTTGCGGCAATGGCTGTCTAGCGAATTCGCGGGGAGAGATCGCCAGTGCCGCGTCTTGGGCGCACGTGTGCCAGATGACGCTCATCAGCAGCGCGATGGGAACGGTGAATTCGAATCCGGGAATCGTGTGGGTGAACCCGTTGTCGAGCCCGCGGAGTCCGACGAAGTGCGGGAAGTCGGGGGCCAGGGTGCCCGCCACCAGCGCGGACGCCGGCAGGCGGGTGCCGAGGAACGGCAATACGGCGGCAGGATGGGCGACGGTGAACGGCATGGCACCGATCGTCGCGGGATTGTGTGGAGAACCTGTGCGGGGAACGGGGAGCTAATGGGTCGAGACTGAGGGCGGACCTCGGTCGATTAGTGGATCGGCGCACCACTAGACCGGGGGGATGATTCCCGCGAAATGGCCGACCGTCTCGCAGTGCGGGCACGGGCGGCCGTTGTCCACCGTCCGCGGGTTCCCGGCGATGATCGCCAGCTTCGGGTCGGCGACCATCCCACCGCCCCCGCAGTACTGGCACACCGTGTGCACCTCGGTCGGGACTTCCAGGTCCTCGTCGTCGTCATCCACAGTCGGCTCCTTCGGTCGTGATGGTGCGAGAATGCCACGTGCTCTCGATTCGGCGGACCAGGCTGGTCTTGGCCGCGCTCGCGGTCGGCGCGGTCGCCGCGACCATGGCTCCGCCGCCCCGGGTGGCCGGGTCGCCGGTCGCGCGGCCCGCCGAGGTGACCCCGGCCGCGTACGCCGGGTCGATGTTCTCCGCGCTGCGCCCCCGGCGCTGCCTTGGCCGGATCGCGATCATGCCACCGCGGGCCCGGCTGGCCCAGCTGCTGGTCGTCGGGGTCGACCCGGCAGGCCCGGCGCAGGCGCTGGCCGCGGTGCGCGGAGAGCAGGTCGGCGGCATCTTCCTCGGCGGCAACGCGACAGCTCTGCTGGTCGACGGGCGGCTCGCCGAGGTCACCAGCGCGGCGATCCTGCCGCTGACCGTCGCCGTCGACGACGAGGGCGGCCGGGTCCAGCGGGTGGACGCCCTCGACGGCGACCTGCCCAGCGCCCGCACGATGGCGACGACCATGTCCGAGGCCGACGTACGCGCGTTGGCGCGGACCCGGGCCGACCGGATGCGGGCGCGCGGGATCACCCTCGACTTCGCCCCGGTCGTCGACCTCACCGCGGCGGGCGCGGGCCACGTCATCGGCGACCGGTCCTTCAGCGCCGACCCGCGCACGGCCACCCGGTACGCGGGCGCGTTCGCCGCGGGCCTGCGCGACGGCGGGATGCTGCCCGTCCTCAAACACTTCCCCGGCCACGGCCACGCGACGGGGGACTCGCACAAGACGACCGTCCGCACTCCCGCCCTGGCCGATCTCGACGGCGACCTGCTGCCCTACCGCGAACTGCCGCGCGCGGGCACGGTCGCGGTGATGGTCGGCCACCTCGACGTGCCCGGCCTCACCGACGGCGTGCCCGCCACGCTGCACCCCGCGACCTACCGGCTGCTGCGGGAGGGTCTGCGGTTCGACGGTCTGACCGTCACCGACGACCTCGGCGGGATGAAGGCCGTCACTGACCGCTACGACCTGCCGGAGGCCGTGCTGCAGTCGCTGCGCGCGGGCGTCGACATCCCGTTCTGGTCGTCGGGCGACCGGCTCGCCGAGGTGCTCGACCGCCTTGCGCTCGCGGTCCGCACCGGCGAACTGGCCGAGCGCCGGGTGACCGACGCCCTGGAACGGGTGCTGGTCGCCAAGTCGCTCTGCTGAACCCGGTCAGGACTCCATGTGCTGACGCAGGCTCAGCGGGCGCATGTCGGTCCACACCTCCTGGATGCGGGCCAGGCACTCCTCCTTGGTCCCGACCGTGCCCTCGTCCCGCCAGCCCAGCGCGTTGTCCTTGCCGTCGGGCCAGATCGAGTATTGCTCCTCGTCGTTGACGACGACCTTGTAGACAGTGGTCTCCACGGTTCCTCCTGGTCAGTTCGGCGCCTGCGGCAACGCGGCGGCCAGTGACGCGACCGTCGGGTTGTCGAAGATCAGTCTCAGCGAAGCGGGGACTTTCAGCTCGGCGCGGATGCGGGTCATGACCTGGCCCGCCTTGATCGAGTGGCCGCCGAGCACGAAGAAGTCGTCGTGCACGCCGAGGTCCGGGTTGCCGAGGACCTCCCGCCAGATCGCGCACACGATCCGCTCGACCTCCGAGGTCGGCTCGGCCGCGGCCTCGGCGGCGGGGGCGGCCAGTGGGTCGGGCAGCGCGGCCACGTCGAGCT
>DATLIA010000243.1:0-5715 GCA_035540215.1 Actinokineospora sp.
ATGATGGCCGGGCCCACCGGCCGATGTGGGAAGTGCGACCGGATCTTCGCGGCCCGCCACCACTCGCGGCGCGACACCGAACGCGGCCTCTGCCCCGAGCCCACCCATGAGCGGCGTCGCCGTGGTCTGTGGGAACGGCTGTTGCGGGTCGACAGCGTCGCGTGACGCGGCTGCCGATCGGACGAACGGCACGGCGGGGCATGGCTGTGGCGCCATGCCCCGCCGCGGATCGGTACTAGAAGGTGAGCTTCCAGGAGTCGATGAAGCCGGTGTCCTGCGCGGCCACGTCCTGCACCTTCAGCTTCCAGGTGCCGTTCGCGGCCTCCGACGACGCGTTCACCGTGTAGGTGGTGATCACGTTGTCGGCCGAGTCGTTGCTCGACGAGTTCTTGACCCGGTAGGTGGAGCCGTCCGGCGCGACCAGGTCGATCACCAGGTCACCGCGCCAGCTGTGCTTGATGTCCACGCCGACCTTCAGCGTGGCCGGGGCGTTGCCGCTCACCCCGGAGACGGCGACCGAGCTGGTCACCGCGGCACCGTTGTCGGCGATGTTGACGTTGTTCGCGTTCTCGAAGACCTTGCCGGTCGGCGGCGGCGTGGTGCCGCCGCCCAGCTCGGTCGCCTTCGCCGCGATGGCGCTGGCGAACGTGCTGACCTCGGTGTAGACGCCGGGGGCGTTCGGCCGGGCGCAGCCGTCGCCGTGGCTGACGATGCCGACCTGGATCCACGCGTTGTTGCCGTCGCGGCGGAACATCGGGCCGCCGGAGTCACCCTGGCAGGTGTCGACGCCGCCGTTGGCCATGTCGCCCGCGCACAGTTCGGCGTTGAAGATCAGGTCCGAGTAGTACGAACCCGCGTTCTTGCAGGTGGTGTCGTCGACGAAGGGGACCTGCGCCTTGAGCAGGTAGCGCGAGGCCGACCCGCCCTCGGACGTGTCGCCCCAGCCCGCGATGGTGAACGTGCCGGTGTCGTAGGTCTTCGTTGTGGTGATCGGCAGGGTCGCCGCCCCGGTGATCGGGGACGCCAGCTTGATCAGCGCCCAGTCGCCGCCGGTGCCCGCGGCGTAGCCCGGGTTGACGTAGACGTAGCTCGACTTGCGCGTGGTGGCGGTCGAGTCCTGCAGGTCGATGACCCCGTAGGTCGCGGTGATGCTGGTGTTGTTGCCCGACCCGCTCAGACAGTGCGCGGCGGTCAGGACCAACTGCTCGGAGTACATCGCGCCGCCGCAGCCCATGGACAGGCGGACCATCCAGGGGAACTCGCCCTTGGTGGCCGGGCTGCCACCGACCACCTGCGGGGAGACGTCGCCCGGCTGGGTCGGCGTCGGGTCGGCCGTGGCGATGCCCGCCAAGGCGGCCAGGGAGAGCGCGGCGCCCGCGGCCAGTGCACAGGCGCGGGTGAGACTCGGGTGTCGCATGGCGAAATCCGTTTCCGCGTCCGACCCCGGGTGAGGCTCGCAGGGGAGGCCGGACGCTCAGTGCAGGGACAGGTCCGGCCGCTCTTGCCGACCGGTGCCTTGATCCTGGGTTCCGGAAGGGAATCACCACAACTGGATATCTGTCGGGAATTTTTCCCGGTTTTCTATTGCCGGCGTGAAGAAACTTCGCCAGTCGTCGAATCGGCACGCGCCTCCTTGAGGCGGCGGACCTTGCGTGGCCGCCGCTGAAGCCCTAACGTTCCGTTCACTTCAATCACCGAGCGAAGTAAGTGGCCGCCAATGACGCAGTTGAGGTTCACCGAGAAGGCGACGAAGGGGTCGCTGCGTGAGCGCAACGACGCCCTGGTGCTGCAGTGCGTGGCGCAGGGCCAGCACGCGCGCACCGACGTCGTGCGGGAGACCGGACTGCCCGCGGCCACCGTGTCGGCGATCGTGCCCAACCTGATCGCCCGGCGGATCGTGCGGGAGGCCGGGCACGCGGTCTCGCGCGGCGGCAAGCCGCGGATGCTGCTGGAACTCGACGACACCCACCACCGGTTCATCGGCGTGCACATCGGCCGCGGCCGGGTGACCGTGAGCCGGTCGACCCTCACCGGCCGCGTCGAGTACCGGACCACCGCCGACGTCGATCCCGGCGCCGAGATGTCCACTGTGGTCGAACTCGTGCGGAGGCTGCAGGCGTCGGACGGGGCCGTCACCGCGGTCGGTGTGTCCGTGCCGGGCATCGTCGGCGCGGACGGGGTGATCCGGGAGGCGGTCAACTTCGGCTGGCACGACGTGCCGCTCGCGACGGAGCTGTCGCGGGAGTGCGGGGTTCCCGCGCACGTGATCAACGACGCCGACGCCATCGCCCTGTCCGAGGTCGCGCGGTTCGACGAGACCGACACGAACATGCTGCTGCTCTGGATCGGCGTCGGCATCGGCGCGGGCATCGTGCTCGACGGCAGGCTGCACCACGGCGCCGACTTCCGCAGCGGCGAGATCGGGCACGTCGACGTCGGGGTGCCCGAGGTCTGCCGGTGTGGACTGACCGGCTGCCTGGAGACGGTGGCCGCCATCCCCTCGATCGTCGGCGACGCCGACGAGTCGGTCGTCGACCGGTTCGCCGCCGGGGTGGACGACGAGACGACGGCGGACCTGCGGGCCAGGGTCGAGCTCGCCGCGCGTGAGCTCGCCCGCGCGATGTCGATGCTGACCGGGGCGCTTGACGTTTCGGACCTCGTCATGGGCGGCCCGGTGACCAGCCACCCGGTCGGACCGCGCCTGTTGACCGCGGTGAACGCCGTGCTCGCGGGTCGGGTGATGTCCGGTTTCGCGCCGTTCAGCCTGCGGTTCTCGGCCTTCGGTGAGGACAGCGCCGTGGTCGGCGCCGTCGCGCACGCCATCCGCCAGGAGTTCGGCGTGACGCTGACGATGGCCGCGGGCGAGGACAGATCGAGGAGCGCCTGACGAGTCGACTGTGGACAGTCGGCTTCCGCTGACTCGTCGGAAATGCTTGGTGTCGCCCGCGGCACCTCCCACGGGTAATCGCGATACCCCTAGGGAGGCGGGCCACGCCTAATGGTGGAGGGGCGGGGGGCACCCGCCCCTCCACTTTCTTTCACGCCGCTGGCGCGTGGTCGGCCAAGGTGAGCCTGCCGTCGCGGACCTCGGCGACCTGGTCGGCGGTGCGCAGGTGCGCCCGGTCGTGGGTGACCAGGACGGTGGCCGTGCCGTTGCGCCGGGTGAGCCGCGTCAGCAGGTCCAGCACGGCCGCGCCGCGCTCGTGGTCGAGCGCGCTGGTCGGCTCGTCGACCAGAAGAACGGCCGGGTCGTTCATCAACGCGCGCGCGATGTTGACCCGCTGGCGCTGGCCGCCGGACAGTTGGTGGGGCCTGCGGTCGGCGAGGTCGGCCAGCCCGACCGCGTCGAGCAGGTCCAGCGCGGCGGCCAGGGCCCCGCGCGCGGGGCGGCCGTCGATCTGGGCCATGACCTGCAGCTGCTCGGCCGCGGTCAGCGCCGGCAGCAGGTTGGGCTGCTGGAACACGATGCCGACGCTGGTGCGGCGCAGCCGGGTCAGCTCGGCGGGGGACAGGCCGGTGGTCGCGGTCCCGTTGAGCGACACGGTCCCAGAGTCCGGCGTGATCAGGGTCGCGGCGACGGCCAGCAGGCTCGACTTGCCTGAACCGGACGGGCCGATCACGGCGGTGATGCCGCGGGGCGGGACGGTGAGCGAGACCCGGTCGAGCGCGGTCAGGCGGCCGTCGCCGTCGGGGTAGGTCAGGGTGATGTCGGTCAGCACGAGGCTCATCGGGCGCTTCCTAGGGCGGTCAGCGGATCCACCGAGGTGATCCGTCGGACGGACAGACCCGCGCCGAGCACGCCGAGGGCGATCATCGTCGCGGCGGGGACCAGAACGGTGTCGGGTGTGAGCAGGAACGGCACCGTGGAACCGGACAGCGCGACGCCGATGCCCGCGGCAACGGCCGTGCCCAGGGCCGTTCCGGCGGTCAGCAGGGCCAATGCCTGGCCAAGCGCGTCCCGCAGGAGTGAGCCGGTGCTCGCGCCGAGCGCCTTGAGGACGGCGATGTCGCCGCCGCGCTGGATGGTCCACACCATGAAGAACGCGCCGACGACGAGTGCGGAGATGGCGAAGAGGAACCCGCGCATCAGCGTCAGTGAGCTGTTCTCGGCGACGTAGGAACCTATGGCCGACAACGAATCCGAGACCGATACGGTCTTGGTGCCGAGCCGGGCGTCGATCGCGCCAGTGTCTATTGAGGATGAAACTCGCAGGGCGACGACGGTCGCGGTCTGGCCGGTCGCGAGCCGCCACGCGGGCAGACTGGTCCACACGACCGCGAGGTGGCTGTAGGACGCGTCGCCGTGCACACCCGCGACGACGAGAGGCTGACCGCCGAGCACGACCTGGTCGCCCGGCCCCGCGTCCAGGGCCGTCGCCGCGGCGGCCGACAGCACGACGCCGCGGTCGGTGACCTCGCCGGGCGCCAGCTCCGATCCGACCGGGACGCCGAAGGCGGCCACCGGGACCGTGTGGTCGCCCGCCACGGCCCGCGACGGGGCGATCCCGACCGGGTTCGCGCTGGTCACGCCCGGTGTGGCCGCCCAGCCCGCGGCCTGCTGGTCGGTGACGGACGAGTCGGAGAAGGAGAGCGGCCGGTCGGCCAGGGGCGCGCTGAACGCGAGCCGGTCGGCGGGCAGGCCGGTGATCGCGGAGATGTTCTGCTGGGCCAGGCCGGCGGTCAGCCCGGACAGCAGGCCGACGAGCAGGGTGATGAGCACGATGACCGCGCCCATCAAGGCGAACCGCCCCTTGGCGAACCGGAGATCGCGCACGGCGACGAACATGGTGGGGCGTCCTTTCGGGTCGATGAGCCCAGCATCGCCGCGTCGGGTGGGGCGCGGCATCGCACTCGGGGTCGGGATCCGGGCGTCGAAAGGTGTGTTCGCGAATCAACCTTTCGATTGATGCGCCCGGCCGCACCCCGCTTATGCTGGGACGATCGTGAATCCGTCCGCCCCCGTCCCGGTCGCGCCCGCGCTGGCCTGGTGCCTGCACCTGCTGGTGGTCGGCCTGCTCGCGCTGGCCGCGGGCCGCGCCGTCCTCACCGGTCAGCCGAACGCGGCGCTCGTCGGTGCGTTGTGCGCGGCGGTCGGCGTCGCCTATGCGGTGGGCCCGCTGACGCCGTCCGTCGGCGTCGTTCCGCGCGCGACGGCCGCGTGGCTGACGAGCGTGAGCGTGCTGTGGCTGGCGCTGCTCGCCGCGTCGGCCGACGGGATCTGGATCGCTTTCCCGCTCTTCTTCCTGTACCTCCACTTGCTTCCACGACGCGCGGGCCTGGCCGCGGTGATCCTGGCGACGGCGGCCGCGATCACCGGTTTCGCCGTGCACCAAGGCGCGCTCGCGGTCGGCACCGTCATCGGCCCGGCCCTGGGAGCCGCCGTCGCGGTCGCCGTCGTCTGGGGCTACCAGGCCCTCCACCACCAGAGCGACGAACGCCGCCGCCTCATCGACCAGCTCACCGACGCGCGCGCCGACCTGGCCGCGGCCCAGCACGCGGCGGGTGTCCTCGCCGAGCGCGAACGCCTCGGCCGGGAGATTCACGACACCCTCGCCCAGGGCCTGGCCAGCATCCAACTGCTCCTTCGCGCCGCCGGGCGCGCCCTGCCGACGGACGCGGACAAGGCGGGCGGCTATGTCGAGCAGGCCAGGGCCACCGCCGCCGACAACCTCGCCGAGGCCCGCCGCTTCGTCGCCGCGCTCAGCCCGCCCGCCC
>DATLIA010000244.1:0-26678 GCA_035540215.1 Actinokineospora sp.
GCCGACGATCGACGACCTCGACCTTGACGGCGTCACCGACAGCCGCGAGGACATCGAGGCCGCGCTCCAGGTCGACATCGAGGAGTGGAAGGCCGAGCTGCCCCTCATCGAGGAGTGGTTCGACAAGATCGGCGACAAGCTCCCGACCCCGCTGCGCGACGAGTTCGAAGCGCTCAAGCAGCGCCTCGGATAAGACCCCAGCAGGACCCCGGAAGGCCACCACGTCTCGACGTGGTGGCCTTCCGCCGTTTACAGCGTCACAAATTCCGGACAGAGTCGTCCCCAATACATGAAAGGTCGAACAAAATAGGAGGTTGAGGACGGTGGGCGAGGCAGACAGATGGCGCTGGCGCATGTCCGGCTACGACGACAGGGTGCACGCGTTCCCCAGTGATGAGCGGCCGGCGAGTTTCGTCGAGGCGGCGTGCACGCACAGCGTCCCGTTCGGCAAGGTGCGCGGTACCCATGAAGGCCCACGGTGCCTGGCCTGCCTGTTGATCATCGGCGACCGGCTGGCCGAGCAGCACAGCATCTCCGCCTACGACCTCTAGGAGCCTGTCCACACCCTGTGGACGAAGTTATCCACATTCTGTGGACAGACTTGTGCACAGCCTGTGGACACACCGCCTGCTTGGTGGGTGAATGGCGGCATCGTTTCGTTATCGGTGAGGTCGTGACGTGACCGGCGTCGCACTCTAGTGTTCTCCGGCAACACGTCACCGACGACGAGCGAGGTGCGCCGATGCCCCAACCTGGGAAAACGGGCTCCAATTTCCGATGGAGTCCCTGGAACCTGCTTCTTGCCGTTCCCCTGCTCTGGTTGCTCACGCCGATCTACAACCGGACTGGTCCCGAGCTGTTCGGGATGCCGTTCTTCTACTGGTTCCAGTTCCTGGGGATCATTGTCGGCGTCCTGTGCACAACGCTTGTGTTCATCAAGACCAAGGACCGGCCGGGCACACCCGCCGCGGGCGCGGGTCTCGACGTCGACGACCTCGACGAAGGGACGAGCCGGTGAGCGACCTGCACTGGACCGAGCTGATCGTCTTCGCGTTGCTCTTCGGTGTCGTCACCGTGATGGGCTTCGTCGCGGCCAAGTGGCAGCGGGGCGACACCCTCGAACACCTCGATGAGTGGGGTCTCGGCGGGCGCAAGTTCGGCTCGTGGATCACCTGGTTCCTCATCGGCGGCGACCTCTACACCGCGTACACGTTCGTCGCGGTCCCGGCGCTGATGTTCAGCGCGGGCGCGGCCGGGTTCTTCGCCCTGCCGTACACGGTGATCGTCTACCCGATCGTCTTCATGCCGCTGCTGCGCATGTGGTCGGTGTCGCGGGTGCACGGCTACGTGACCCCGGCCGACTTCGTCCGCGGCCGCTACGGCTCCTCGGGGCTGGCGCTGCTCGTGGCGATCACCGGGATCGTGGCGACGATGCCGTACATCGCACTGCAGCTCGTGGGCCTGGAGGCGGTGCTGCGCACGCTCGGGTTCAACGGCTCCGGGATGGTCGGGCATCTGCCGCTGCTGATCGCGTTCGTGATCCTGGCGGTCTATACCTATCAGTCCGGCCTGCGCGCGCCCGCGCTGATCGCGTTCGTCAAGGACATCCTGATCTACGTGGTGATCATCGTCGCGGTGATCTACCTGCCGATCAAGCTCGGCGGCTGGAGCGAGATCTTCAGCGCGGCCGACGCGAAGTTCAAGGCCACCCCGGCGCCGGGCGACGGCATCCTGCTCAACGCCAACAACCAGCTCCAGTACGCCACCCTGGCCCTGGGCTCGGCGCTCGCGCTGTTCCTCTACCCGCACTCGATCACCGGTGTGCTCGCCTCGCGTGGGCGCACGGTCATCAAGCGGAACATGTCGGCGCTGCCCGCGTACTCGCTGCTGCTCGGCCTGCTGGCCCTGCTGGGCTTCATGGCGATCGCCGCGGGGACGAAACCGCTGATCAATCAGGCGACGGGCAACCCGGACACGAACACCATCGTGCCCAACCTGTTCGAGCAGACGTTCCCGTCGTGGTTCGCGGGCATCGCCTTCGCCGCCATCGGCATCGGCGCGCTGGTGCCCGCGGCGATCATGTCGATCGCCGCGGCGAACCTGTGGACCCGCAACGTCTACAAGGAGTTCATCCGCAAGGACGCCACGCCCGCCGCCGAGGCCAAGCAGGCGAAGCTGGCCTCACTGGTGGTGAAGTTCGGCGCGGTCGCGTTCATCCTGTTCATCGACCCGCAGTTCTCCATCGACCTGCAGCTGATCGGCGGGGTGATGATCCTGCAGACGCTGCCCGCCGTGGCCATCGCGCTCTACACGCGCTGGTTCCACCTGCGCGGTCTGATCGCGGGCTGGTTCGCGGGCATGGCGTGGGGCATGTGGCTGCTCTACAACATCCCGAGCGCGGACGGGAAGCGCGCGCACTTCGGGGCGTCGGCGCTGAAGCTCAACGACCTGAGCGTGTTCGGCTGGCACCCGTTCGCCGGGTCCACGCTGCAGATCTATGTGGGCGTCCTAGCGCTGTCGCTGAACCTGGTTGTCGCGGTTCTGGTGACGGTCGTGGCCCGACGGCTGCGGTCGTTCAACGGCACCGACGAGACCAACCCCGCCGACTACCACGTCGACGAGGGTGACAAGAGGGTCAAGAAGATCGCCGCGCACTGACCGGGGGGTGTGCGGGCCGGTGGGCCGACCCGCACACCCTTACTTCGGTCGGCTGGCGATGGCCAGCAGGATCAGCCCGCCCAGCACGGCGGGCACGATCCCCATGGTGAACGCGACGATGCCAAGGCCGACCACGGCCACGGTCACCATCGCCAGGGCGAGGTGCAGCGTCGGTGCGACGCCGCCCAGCGCCCGCTCCGCGGCGAGCATGAATCGCTCGCTCAACTTCCTGCCGCCCGCCGATCCCGCCGAGCGTGGCGCGGGAATGATCGGCGGACCCTTGGGCTGGACATACTTCAGGTGCACCGCGCGGCGGCGCCTGCTCTCTTGTCCCTTCACGGCCAAGGCGACGAACTCCTTCGATCTGTCCGGTCGCCGTCGAGTCTGCCGCCATTCGGCCGAAGATCATGGTCTTACTTGTGAGTAGACGATGAACGGAGCGTGTCCAGCGCCGAACGGAAGTCGGCCGATCCGACTCGCCAATCGGGTGAATTCGCTGACCGGGTGCGATCGCTGTCGGCCCCTGTTGGCCTATTTGGGTGGCGCCTGCGTCGTCGCTGGTCGGGCCACCAGAGAGGCCGCGCCGATGATCCCCGAGTCCTTGGTGTGCTCGGCCGCGACGACCTTCAGGTCGCTGACGTAGCTGAGCTTGGCGTGCGCGGCCACGGCCGCCCGGATCGGGTCGAACAGCAGGTTACCGGCCTGCGCGAGGCCGCCGCCGACGATGGCCAGTTCCAGGTCGAACAGCACGGCGGTCGCCGCGATCGCCATGCCGACGGCCTGTCCGCTGCGCTGGAACGCCGCGAGCGCGATCTCGTCGCCTGCCCTCGCCGATTCCGCGAGCGCCTTCCCGTCGGCTTCGGCGGGCGCGGATACCCCGGGCGGACCGGCAACGCCGGGCACATCGGCCACATGGCCGTGGCGACCGAGCCGTGCTGCCCGTGCGGCGGACTCGGCTGCGTCGAGGTGCGGGCCAGCGGGCCGAACATCGTCGCCTGGGCCAAGGCGCAGGGCTGGGCCGCACCTCGACGCAGCCGAGTCCGCCGCACGGGCAGCACGGCTCGGTCGCCACGGCCATGTGGCCGATGTGCCCGGCGTTGCCGGTCCGCCCGGGGTATCCGCGCCCGCCGAGCACGAGGCCGCCGCCGACGCCGGTGGACACGACGAGGCCGAGCAGGTCGTCGGTGCCGCGCCCGGCGCCGGTCCAGTGCTCGCCGAGGGCCATGCAGACGCCGTCGCCGCCGAGTACCACCGGGATGTCGGGGAACAGCTCGGCCACCCGGTCGCGCAGCGGGAACCCGCGCCACTCGACGATGTTGATCGGCGACACCGTCCCGGCACGCAGGTCGATCGGGCCCGCGCAGGCCACGCCCACCCCGTCGACAGCGGTGTCGAGTTGGCGGACGCACTCGCCGATCGCGGCGAACACCGTCTCCGCCGTGCCGTCGGGGGTCGGGACCTGCAGCCGGTCGATGACCTTGCCGTCGCCGCCGACCACTCCGGCGGCGACCTTCGTCCCGCCGACATCGATACCCAGGTATGCCACGGGAGCAGTATGAAGGGGCGGCGGTTCTTCGCCTGTCTTCCTATATCTAGCAAATCTGCTAGATGCCGCTATCAGGGCCTAGCGGGCATCGCCCGAGGGTGTTTCGGCGTTAGCTCCGTGTCCGCCGGATCACAATGGAGGCCGGACAGGCGCCGGAATTTAGGTCTAGTTGACCGATGATTCATCGGGATGTGCGCCAGTTCACCGGACAATCGCGTGCATTTGCGGGGGTGGGGGTGCATACTTGAGTCATGCCGGTCAGCCAGACAGGCAAGAGACTTCCTGAAGGGGATGGCACCTCAATGAACATCGCTGCGAAGATCCGCGCCCGCCGAGTCGAGGCCCGTACTCGCAAGGCGGTGAACCGCGCCATTGAGAACGCCGCGACTCCCTCGATGCGGCACGAGCTGATCGCCATGGCTCAGATCCACTCGATGCGCTAATACCCCAAAGCACGGGTCAAAATGTGATGCAGGGCACAGTTTGATTCCGTGTAACAAGACCGGGACTAAGCACGATGTTCCGGTTGACCCGGTAGTGCTGGCGGACCCCCGACCTGGCAGCACTACCGGGTTTCCTTATGCCTGCTCAACGCTTCGCGTTTTCGCAGGGACCCGTTCGTCATTGTCTTGGGGGCCGAGCCCCCAAACCCCCACGGCGCGGTTACGGAACGTTCCAGCCATACCTGGATCCATGACCGCAGGTCCCGTCAGGGGAGCAAGACGCCCGGATTCAAGATCCCAGCCGGGTCCAGCGCCGACTTGGTCGCCGCCAGCGCCGTGCCGAAGACATCCGGCCGCTGCCGCTCATACCAAGGCTGATGATCCCGCCCGACGGCGTGGTGGTGGGTAATAGTCCCGCCGTTGGCGATGATCGCCTCGGACACCGCCGCCTTGATCTCATCCCACTGCGCCACCGTGCTCCCCCACCGACCTGGCGCGTAGATCCCGTAGTACGGCGCCGGGCCGTCCGGGTAGACATGGGTGAACCGGCAGCTCACGACGCCAAGTCCGCAGATCCGCGTGACAGCGTCCTGCGCGGCCGACATGACGGCCGCGTGGAACTCCTCGAACCGGTCCCACGTGCACGCGGTCTCGAACGTCTCCACGATCATGCTCCGCCGCGCGAGCGCGTCGCGCTGATACGGCATCCGCAGGAACGACGACCGCCAGGCCGCGGCGGGCTCGCTCTCCCGCCGTTTGCCCGCGACGCCGCCGTGCGCCGCGGCGATCTCCACCGCGCGGTCCAGGCCAGTGGTCACCGGGTGGTCGGCCGACTCGAACCCCAGTACCAGCACCGAACCGGCCACGCCCGCGTTGATGAACGCCTCGGTCGGGTCCAGCAGCCTGCAGTTGGTCGGGTGCAGCCCCGCCTGCGCGATCTCCCGCGTCGCCGCGACAGCGTTCGCGTAGTTCTCGAAGGTCATCGAGGCGGTCGCCTGCCACTTCGGCCGGTCCTGCAGTCGGACCCACGCCTCCGTGATCACCCCGAGCGTCCCCTCCGACCCGAGGAACAGCCGGTCCGGCGACGGCCCCGCCCCTGATCCGGGCAGCCGCCGCGACTGGCTGACCCCGATCGGCGTGACGACCCGCAGCGACTCGGTCAGGTCGTCGATGTGTGTGTAGAGCGTCGCGAAATGCCCGCCCGCGCGCGTCGCCAGCCAGCCGCCGAGCGTGGAGAAGGCGAAGGACTGCGGGAAGTGGCGCAGGGTCAGCCCGTGCGGGCGGAGTTGGTCCTCCAGGTGCGGACCGAAGACCCCGGCCTGCACCCGCGCGGCCCGGCTCGTCCGGTCGATCTCCAGCACCTGGTCCAGCCGGGACAGGTCCATCGTCACCGCGGGCCCGTCGAACCGCGGCTCGACCCCGCCGACCACCGAACTGCCGCCGCCGAACGGGATCACCGGAATGCCCGCGGTGGTGCACCAGTCGAGGATGTCGATCACGTCCTGCTCGGCGGCGGGCCGTGCGACGAGGTCGGGAACATGGTCGAGCCTGCCGTGCAGATTGCGGACGACGTCCCGGAACGCCTTCCCGTGCGCGTGCGCGGCCCGGTCGGTCACGTCGTCGGAACACAGCCCGGCCAGCGTGGCGGGCGGGGTCACACGGGACGCGGGGATCCCCAGGTCCGTCGGCGAGGGCGGTTCGTGGGCGGTGAAGTCGTGGTCGGGCAGCATCGCCGCCGCCCGGCTGACCAGCTCGGCCGCCTCCGTCCCGGTGACGGCGTCCGCCACTGTTCCCCAGCCCCACCATGACCGCATCGCCGCTCCTCGGAATTGACTTGTGGGTAAGTTACCCTGAAGTCAATTAACCCGCTAGGCTTCCGACATGGCCGCCCCCGCGCGCGGCGGCACCAAGGGCGTGCCGCGTGAAGCCCGTGAACAGCAGATCCTCGACATCGCCGCCGACGAGTTCGGCCGCGCGGGCCACGCCCACGCCTCCATCGCCGCCATCGCCCAGCGCGCGGGCATCTCCAAGCCGCTGATCTACGGCTACTTCGAGTCCAAGGACGGCCTCTACCTCGCCTGCCTACACCGGTCAGGCCGCACGCTCGTCGACGCGGTCGGCGCCGCACAGAACGGCACCACAGCCGCACGCGGCGTCGCGACCCTCTCCGCGATCTTCACCGCGCTGGAGCCGCGCCGACACGACTGGGCCCTGCTCTACGACCCGACCCTGCCTCCGGACTCCGCCGTCCTCGCCGCCGCCCGCCCGTACCGCCGTGCCCTCGCCGACTTCGGCGCGGTCGGCGTCGCCGAGATCCTGGGCGACGCCGACCCACTCGACCGCTCCCTGCTCACCCACCTCTGGTACAGCGCCGTAGCTGCCGCCGTCGAGTGGTGGCAGGACCACCCGAATGAGTCCGCCGCGGCCATGGCAACCCGCTGCGCCCGAATCGCGGAACGGCTGGTCCGGCCATCAGGTGCTACTCCCGGTATGCGCGAACCGTCCGCTGGGAGTGTCTAGTCCCCCTTTAGTGTTGACGACAAGGGGGGATAGATTTGCGATCGTGGTGTTCAAACCGATGAGGCGTTCAGACGTTGTCGCGGCGCTGTGAAGCTATGACTGTTGGCCGGTGCGGGGCACCGGAGGGCATGAGGTGTTCGGTTGTCCTTGCGGATCGCACCGGGCGCCGCTACCGCGGCCCGCGGTCGTGACCGCGGGCGTGGTGAAGTCGATCGGGTCGCAGATGGCGTGTTTGCCGAAGGGGTGGCTCCAGTGACCTACCGCGCGACTGCTTCTCGCGAAGGTCGGTATTGGGTCGTCGAGGTGGACGGTGTCGGCGTAACCCAGGGGCGCGGGGCGACCGAGGCCGTGGCGATGGCGCGGGACCTGATCGTGGCCATGGACGGCGTTCCGCTGGACCAGGTCCGGGTCGATGTCGAGTTCAAGATCGACGGTGTTCCCCAGGCCGAGGTGACCAACGTGCGGCAGGCCGTGACCGAAGCCGCCATGGCGCAGGAACGCGCGGCCACGGAGTCGCGCCGGTTGGCGGTCAGGTTGCTCGATGCCGGTCTGACCGGCCGGGATGTGGCGGCGGTGTTGGGTGTCTCGCCGCAGCGGGTGTCCCAACTCGTCGGCAAAGGGCGGCGAGCGTCCTAGTCGTCCATTCCCAGTAGATACCGGCCGAAGTGGGGCACGGTGAACGCGATCCGGCCCCGCTCCGCCGAGTAGATCAGGCCCTTCTTGATCAACGAGTCGCGCGCGGGCGACAGCGACGACGGCTTCCGTCCCAAGTAGACGGCCACGTCCGAAGTCCCGGCGCCCTCGTCCTTCCCTTCCGTCAACTCCGCCATCGCCCGCAGGTACTCGCGTTCGGCTGGCGTCGCCCGCTCGTAGCGCGAGCCGAAGAACCCGACCGCGAGTTCCGCCTCCGCCTCCGGGGCCGCGACGGCGACGTCCTCGACCGTGATCGGGTCGTCCGGCGCCGCGTCCCAGGCGGCTTTGCCGTAGGCCTGGATGAAGTACGGGTAGCCGCCCGAGCGCTCGAACAGCGCGTCCAGTGCGCCCGGGGTGATGCCTGCTTCCTCGCGTTCGGCCGGGGCCAGCAGCGCCTGGTCGGCGTCGGCACGGTCCAGGCGGTCGATCCGGACGTAGCGGAACAGCCGCTCCGAGTAGGACTTGCTCGCCGACAGCACCGCGGGCAGGTGCGGCAGTCCCGCGCCGACGACGACCAGTGGCGCGCCCGACTGGGACAGCTCGTGGCACGCGGCGCACAGGGCGGAGATGTCGTCGGCGCCGATGTCCTGCATCTCGTCGATCAGGACCGCGACGCCGGTGCCTACGTCCTGGGCGAGTTCGGCGACGTCGGTGAACAGCTCTACCAGGTCGATCTCGATGTCGCCGGAGTCCGCGCGGCCCTGGGTGGCGGGCACGTCGATGCCCGGCTGCCAGCGTTCGCGCAGCTTGGCGTTGTCCGGGCTGGCCCGCAGCGCGAACGCCTTCAGCACACCGAGCACCTGTTCCACCCGGTCCGGCGCGCGGTGGCGCACGGCCAGGTCGCGCACGGCGCGGTGCAGCGCGGCCGACAGTGGGCGGCGCAGGTCGGCGTCCGGGCGGGCCTCGATCTTGCCCGCGCCCCAGCCGCGGCGGACGGCCATCGACCGCAGCTCGCCGAGCAGAACAGTCTTGCCGACGCCACGCAGTCCGGTGAGCACGAGACTGCGTTCCGGCCGACCCCGCGCGACGCGTTCCAGGACCACCTCGAAGGCCCGCAGCTCCTTCTCGCGGCCGGCCAGCTCCGGTGGGCGCTGGCCCGCGCCGGGGGCGAACGGGTTGCGGACGGGGTCCATCATCCGACGGTATCGGCGTCTCTAGCGTCAGCCCGATATTTGGCGAGAATCCACTACGGCGTGTCGACCGTAGAAACAGCTACGGCTCTCTAGTCCAAAGACTAGAGAGCCGTAGAGGACGGTACTTACTTCTCCAAGATCGCTGTGACGCCCTGCCCACCAGCGGCGCAGACGGAGATCAGGCCGCGGCCGGACCCCTTCTCGTCGAGCAGCTTGGCCAGCGTCGCCACGATCCGGCCGCCGGTCGCGGCGAACGGGTGGCCCGCGGCCAGCGACGAGCCGTTGACGTTGAGCTTGGCCCGGTCGATCGACCCGAGCGGCTCGGTCAGCCCCAGCTTCTCCTTGGCGAACGCGACGTCCTCCCACGCGGCGAGCGTGGCGAGCACCTGCGAGGCGAACGCCTCGTGGATCTCGTAGAAGTCGAAGTCCTGCAGCGTCAGCCCGGCCCGCGCCAGCATCCGCGGCACCGCGTACGCGGGCGCCATGAGCAGGCCCTCGCCGCCGTGGACGTAGTCGACGGCCGCGGTCTCGTGGAAGGTCAGGTACGCGAGCACCGGCAGCTTGTGCTCCTTGGCCCACTGCTCCGAGGCCAGCAAGACCGCTGACGCGCCGTCGGTAAGCGGCGTGGAGTTGCCCGCGGTCATCGTGCCGTCCGGGCCGCCGAACGCGGGCTTGAGCTTGGCGAGCTTCTCCGCCGACGAGTCGGGCCGCAGGTTCTGATCGCGCGAGAGGCCCTGGAACGACGTGACCAGGTCGTCGAAGAACCCGCGGTCGTAGGCGGCGGCGAGCTTCTGGTGGCTGGCCGCGGCCAGTTCGTCCTGCGACTCGCGGGTGATGCCCCAGACCTTCGCGGTCAGCGCGGCGTGGCCGCCCATCGACAGGCCGGTGCGCGGCTCCGAGTTCTCCGGCCGCTCCGGCACCAGGTGCCCCGGCCGCAGCTTCGCCGCCAGCGCCAGCCGCTGTCCGAGCGTCTTGGCGTTGTTGAGCGCGATGAGGATGTGCCGCAGGTCGTCGTTGAGCGCGAGCGGCGCGTCGCTGGTGGTGTCGACGCCGCCCGCGATGGCCGAGTCGATCTGGCCGAGCGCGATCTTGTTCGCCACCTGGATGATCGCCTGCAGGCCGGTGCCGCACGCCTGCTGCACGTCGTACGCGGGCGTGTCCGGCGAGAGCTTGCTGCCGAGCACGCACTCACGCGCGAGGTTGAAGTCGCGGCTGTGCTTGAGGACCGCGCCCGCCGCGACCTCGCCGATCCGCTCGCCCTGCAGGCTGAACCGGGCCACGAGACCATCGAGCGCGGCCGTGAACATGTCCTGGTTCGACGCCTGGGCGTAGGGGCCGTTGGATCGCGCGAACGGGATGCGGTTCCCGCCAAGGACCGCTACACGGCGCACGCGAGTGGGAGCCATCTCATCCTCCTGAGCACAGGTTTGCAGCTGCGGTAGCATTCTAACCTACTCAGGAGTAAGTTTACTAGCGAGTAGGGAGGCGCAAACGAATGACTGACCGCTACCAACAGTTCAGCACTTCCGGCGTCGGACGGCTTCTCGTGAAGCGTCTCGGACTGCCTGATCCCCAGCCCCTTCGCCGCTACAAGGCCGGTGAGCCCGCGCTTACCGGGCCCGCACTGGTCGGCGGTGCGGGCAGGCTCGTCGACGGGCTCGGGCCGGTGCTGAAGTCCGCCGGAATCGAGGTTCTGACTAGTGCTGATTCACTGCCGGACGCCTCTACACAGAAGTACGGCGCGCTCGTGTTCGACGCGACCGGGATCACCAGCCCAGAGCAACTGCGCGAGCTCTATGACTTCTTCCACCCGGTGATGCGCTCGGTCGCGCCGTCCGGTCGGGTCGTCGTCCTGGGCACCCCGCCCGAGGCCGCCGCCGATCAGGGCGAGGTCATCGCCCAGCGCGCACTCGAGGGATTCACCCGATCGTTGGGCAAGGAACTCAAGCGCGGCGCCACCTCCCAGCTCGTCTACGTGCGGCCGGGGGCCGATGACAAGATCGAGTCCACCCTGCGCTTCCTGCTGTCGGGCAAGTCGGCCTACGTCGACGGCCAGGTCATCCGGATCGGCACCCGCGGCGGGCAGGCCGTGGAGCCCGAGAGCTGGGCGGCCCCGCTCGCGGGCAAGGTCGCGCTGGTCACCGGCGCCTCCCGCGGCATTGGCGCGGCCATCGCCGACGTGCTCGCCCGCGACGGCGCGCACGTGATCGCCCTCGACATCCCGGCTCAGGGCGACGACCTTGCCAAGGTCGCCAACCGGGTCGGCGGCTCGACCCTCCAGCTCGACATCACCGCGGCCGACGCCCCGGCCAAGCTGGTCGAGCACCTCAAGACCCGCCACGGCGGCGTCGACATCGTGGTGCACAACGCGGGCATCACCCGCGACAAGACGCTGGCCAACATGAAGGACGGCGCGTGGGACTCGGTCCTCGCGGTCAACCTGACCAGCCAGCTCAAGGCCAACGAAGAACTCATCGCGACCGGCACGCTCCGCGAGGGTGGGCGGGTCATCGGTGTGTCGTCGATCGCGGGTATCGCGGGCAACCTGGGTCAGACCAACTACGGCACCAGCAAGGCCGGTGTCATCGGCATGGTCAACGCCTACGCCGAGGAGTACGCGGCTAAGGACATCACGATTAACGCTGTCGCCCCGGGCTTCATCGAGACCAAGATGACCGCCGCGGTCCCGCTGTTCATCCGCGAGGCCGGGCGTCGGATGAACTCGATGTCGCAGGGCGGCCTCCCGGTCGACGTGGCCGAGACGATCGCCTGGTACGCCAGTCCGGCGTCGGGCGCGGTCAACGGCAACGTGGTCCGGGTCTGCGGCCAGAGCCTGCTGGGGGCCTGATGGAGCTCAAGGAGTCGCCGAACCTGGGGCTGCTGTTCCCCAAGGCGGTGCTCGCGGGCTTCACCAAGAAGGGCGGCCCGCTGCCGGACCGCGACTACGTGCGGTCCGGCGTCACGGTCGATCCGGACCATCTCGCCGCCTACAACCGGGTGTGCGAGTTCCGGCTGACCGACGAGCTGCCCGCGACCTACCCGCACATGCTGACCTTCCCCATGCAGGTCAAGCTGATGACCGACAGCGACTTCCCGTTCCCGCTGGTCGGCTCCGTGCACGTGGCGAACCGGATCACCCAGACCCGGCCGCTGCGCGTCGATGAGGCGTTCGACCTGCGGGTGCACGTGGAGAACCTGCGCGATCACCCCAAGGGCCGCCAGTTCGACATGGTCAGCGAGGCCTCGGTCGACGGCGAGGTGGTCTGGCACGACGTCAGCACCTACCTGCGTCGAGGCGGCGGCTCCGGCGAGGCCGAGTCGGGCGAGCGGGCGGAGCTGCCGGAGCCGACATCGTTCTGGAAGGTGCCGGACGACATCGGCAGGCGGTACGCGGAGGTCTCCGGCGACCGCAACCCGATCCACCTGCACGCGTTGACGGCCAAGCTGTTCGGCTTCCCCCGGGCGATCGCGCACGGCATGTGGACCAAGGCCCGCTGCCTGGCCGCGTTCGAGGGCAGGCTGCCGGAGGCGTACACGGTGGACGTCCGGTTCAAGCTGCCGGTGCTGTTGCCCGCGAAGGTCGGTTTCGTGGCCCGCGAGCACGGCGGCGGGTGGAAGTTCGACCTGATCAACGCGCGGAAGCCGCAGCCGCACGTGGACGGGATCATCACTCCGCTGTGAAGACAGAAGTGGCCCACTCCGGTGGGCCACTTCTGTTTCCATGGTCACCATGCAGATCCGCCCCGGCTTCGGCGAACGCCACCCCGACCTGACCGCGCTGCTGCGCGTCAACACCCCCGCCGCGTCCGCCGACACCAGCTGGGCCGACGGGATGATTCCCTTGCGCGTCAGCGCTTTCACGGTTCCGGTGGACCTGCCGGACGAACTCGTCAGCTCGGTGCGCTGCCTGGTCGGGGTTAGCGACCGCATAGTGCTGTGCGAGAACCGTGACGGCGCGCACCCGTGGCCGGGCGGCCGCCGCGAGCCGGGCGAGACGTTCGCCGACACGGCGGTGCGTGAGGTGCACGAAGAGACCGGGTGGTTCGTCGACCGAGCCAGCCTGCGTCCCTTGGGCTGGCTGCACTACGCCCACCGGTCTCCCCGTCGAGCTGACGACGTGCATCCGTACCCGGACTTCCTACAGGTCGTCTTCCACGCCACGGCGGCGGACCGCGACGGCGACGGGCACTGGGTCGACACCGACGGCTTCGAGGACAGTTCGCGGCTGGTCACCATCGAGGAGGCCAAGTCCATCATCGTCGACTCAGCGGTGCCCGCCGCCTTCCTGGACCTCATCGCCTAGGCGCCGCACCAGTGCCGATAGCCCTAGGCGCATGCCACGCCCGGCAGGTTCTGGGTCGCTTGGACCGACCGGTGTTTCAGTGGCCCTGACGTAGTCTTTACCCCGGTTCGGGGACCAAGTGACCAACTGGGGAAGACATGCTCACTCTTCGTGGCGTAGGAGCCTGCGCCACCACACTGCTGGTCGCCACAACGGCGCTGATCGGCATCGCACCCGCGGCAATCGCGGCGGGTCCGCCCACCGCGCCCCACACGGCGTTCACCACCCACTTCGAGGGCTGGGGCTACAGCTACGACGGGACATTCAGCTACGAGGCGACGCGTACCCAGCTCGAGGCCACCCAGTACGGGGGCAATGGTTTCGCCCTGACCATGTATGGAAACAGGGTCGACAACTGGCGCGCGATACTCCTGACCATCTCGCCTCCCACGGGCACGCAGTTCGTCGCCGGGCAGACCTACCCGACGATTACGGCGTATGGGCCCTCGGCCGCCACGACCGTGCTCAACGTGGAGTCCAACGGCAAATACTGCGACGGTTCCGGCACGGTCACGATCCTGGAAGCCGCGTATGACGAGGCCACCGGTCAGTTCACGGCGTTCGCCGCGAACTACTCGTCGCAGTGCAAGGGCAGCCCGCAAACCGTCAAGGGCGAGATCCGATTCAAGTCCAGCCTCGACTACCGCACGGCGGACAACTGGGTGGACGGCACCGTGAATTTCCAAGCCCAACCGGTCGATGATCCTGGCACGCCGAAACAGATCAAGATCGACGTCAACGGCAGCGTTCCCACGACATTCGGCGCCGCGTCGATCGGGGGCGCCAACCCGAGCGCGTTCCGGATTACCGCGAACGAGTGCACCGGCACGACCTTGTCCTACGGCCAGAGCTGCCAGCTGACCGTCGTTCCGTACGCCACAGCCGTCGGACGACAGACCGCGGTTCTCGCGCTGGCCGACGATTCCTTCGCGGGGAGGGTGACCAGCAACCTGATGCTGGACGGCGTCCTCGGCGTCCGAGGCACCTACTTCCCCGTGTACCCCACACCCTTCCGCATCCTCGACACCCGCTCGCAGGGCAGGCTGCAGTCCGGCCAAGCCCTGCCGGTGAAGCTGGGGGGCATCGACATGACAGCGGCGACGGCGGTCGTGCTCAATGTGACCGTGACCGAGTCCTTCGGACCGGGATTCATCTCGGTCTACCCGACTGGGGTGCCGCGGCCCACCGTGTCGTCCGTGAACTTCGCCTCCGGCTGGACCGGGGCGAACTCGGTCACGGTCAAACTGGGCGCGGACGGCGCGATCAACCTGTACAACGGCGGCTCTCCCGTCCATATCATCGTCGACGTCCTCGGCTGGTATACGAAGCCACAGCCCGCCAACTGGATATCGGGCGGCCAGTACTTCCCCTTGAGCAGCCCGATCCGCCTGACCGACACCCGTGAGTGGGGCCAGGGCCGGATTCCGGGCGACTACTACATCAACTCGTACGTGTCGTTCAACGACGCGGTCAAGGACAAGGTCAGGGCGCTCGCGGTCAATATCACGTCGACCGACTCCCGTGGCCCCGGCTTCCTCACCGCGTGGAACGGCATCGAGGATGAGCTGCCGGGCACGTCGACCCTGAACTACACCGCGGGCCGGTCGGTGCCGAACTTCGCGATCGTGCCGGTATCGCGGTGCACGGGCAGCGACTGCGGCTCGGTGGCGGGTATGCCCCGGATCGGCGTGTACACGAACAACGACACGCACATCATCGTCGATATCGTCGGCTTCTACGACGACGGCACGATGCCCAACGGGCTGCGGTTCGAGCCCAACGTGCCCACCCGCATCGCCGACACCCGTGAGGGCAAGGGTTGGCCGTCGGCGCTGACCGCGGGCGCCACGGCGACGATCGACGCCGACGTGGTGTCGACCGACGACACGTACGCGCTGGCCACCAACGTCACCGCGGTCCTCCCGACCGAGTCGACGTACGTCACGGTGTGGCCCGCGAACCTGCCGGGAGTGGGCAAGCCCGGCACGTCCAACCTGAACCCGACCACAGGCTCGATCGTGCCGAACGCGGTGCAGACCGAGGTCGGCCCCGGCAACCTGTTCAACGTGTACAACCACCTCGGCAGGACCGACATCGTGGTGGACGTCGTCGGCACGTTCTACCTGTACCCGCCGAGGCAGCCTGCTCCCGCCAAGGCAGTGGCCGAGGCCCCCAAGGCCGTGCCGCGGTTCCAGATGAACGAGGCGTAGGCGAACGACACGAAGGCCGCACATCCGACGGGTGTGCGGCCTTCGTGCCAGTCGGCCGTCGTGACCCAAGCGCGAATAGCCACGCTCAGTTAGGTGTGGGGGTCCAGATCTTGCCGGTGACCAGGTCGCCGAAGCCCATCCAGACGAGGTTCATCAGCCACGACGCCACGGTCGTGTCCGGGACCTCCGGGTGGTCGAGCCACCAGTCCGCCAGTGACTCGCTCGCGCCCACCAGCGCCGCCGCCATCGCCTCGGTCGACTTGGCGGGCGATTCGCCTCGGGTGGTGGCGGAGCGGACGAGCAGGGCGTCGACCAGGTTGATCGCGCGGCCGCGCATGGCCAGCAGTTCCTCGCTGAACGGGCCGCCCTGGGAGGTGGCCTGCCGGTGCAGGACCCGCCAGCTCTGCTTCTGCTCACCGACGAACTGGAAGAACGCGCGCAGGCCGTGCCACAGCTGCATGTCGGGGGCCAGGTCGCTGCTGACCCCGGCCGCGATGGCTTCCATCAGCAGGGTGGCCTCGCGCCGGATGCAGGCGGCGAACAGGTCTTCCTTGTGGCCGAGGTAGGCGTAGATCATCGGCTTGGAGACGCCCGCGACCTCGGAGATCTCGTCCATCGATGCGTTGTGGTAGCCGTACAGGGAGAACACCCGCACGGCGGCGTCGAGGATCTGGCGCTCGCGGACCTCGCGGGGAAGTCTCTTCACCCGCGCTGGCTTGCGCTCTTCTTCGACGCTCACCGCATGGCCTCCAGTTCCTACTTGCACGTTAATCTACTCGCCCGTAGCCTACTCGTCAGTAGGTAAGGAGGGCTGACCCGATGACCGAGACCCGCCGGACGCTCGACGCGCTCAAGCCGCGTGAGCTGGTGGAGCTGCTTGATCGGTTGACCATCGCGGAAGCGGCCACGATGGACATAGACGTCGATGTTATCGGTCGAGCCATCGATCCGAAGAAACTCGGCCGAACCGGGCTGTCCACGCTGCTGCGCGCCTTCAGCAGGCTGACCGCGGAAGGCGCCGACCTCGCGCTGTCCAAACTCGGCGCCGACACCTTCGCCAAGATCATCACCTACGCCTCCAAGGACCAGCTCCAGTCGATCATGGTCGATCCGGCGCTGCGCGCGCACGTGCTCGACGAGGTCTACCGCAGGATGGGCACCCACCTGCGCCAGGACCGCACCAGCGACCTGCACGCCGTCGTCCACTGGCGACTCGCGGGCGGCGCGGGCGAAGGCGGTTACGACCGCTACGAGACCTTGATCGAAAACGGCGTCTGTTCCGTCAACCGCGACATGGGCGGCCAGCCCAGGGCCACCATCACCGTGTCCCCGGTCGACTTCCTCAAGCTCATCACCAACAACGCCTCGGCCCCGGTGCTGTTCATGACCGGCAAGCTCAAGGTGCGCGGCGACCTGGCCTTCGCGGCGGGTCTGACCAGCCTGTTCGACCTCCCGCGCGCTTGACCAGGCACACTGCTTCCATGCCCGAGAGACGCAAGCGGTCATGGCGGCGCAAGCAGAAGTGGCACCGGATCGAGCCGCGCACGATCCACGACCTCGACGGCTTCGCCGAGGCGATCGACCCGGCGAAGCTGACCCCGGCCCAGTTCGTCCGGCTCATCGAGGTGCTCGACATCCTCGGCTCGTCCGGCACCGGCCTTGAGTTCGCCGGGATGAGCACGCACGTGTTCATCCGCTTCCTGAGCCGCTGCTCGCGCGACCACCTCGAAGCGCTCATGGAGCAGCCGCGCCTGCGTCAGGTGGTGTTCGAGGAGGTCTTCAGCCGGATGACCGCCCACCTCGACCGCGAGCGCGCCGCCCACCTCAAGGCCGTCATCCACTGGCGGTTCACCGGCGGTGCGGGTGAGGGCGGCTTCGACCGGTTCGAGACGGTCATCGACGAGGGCACCTGCGAGTCGGCCGACCACCCGACGGCCGACCCCAGGGTGGCCATCACTATCGCCCCCGCCGACTTCCTGCGCGCTATCGCGGGCATGGTGAGCCTGCCGATGCTGTTCCTGTCGGCGAAGGTGAAGGTCAAGGGTGACATCGCGTTCGCGGCCACTCTGATCTCGTACTTCGACCTGCCAAAGGGCTAGGCACGGCTTAACTGGGGTCGACCACGATCCACCGCACGTCGACATCCATCCCGGCCTGCGCCGCCGCCACGTTGGTCAACGACGAGTAGTCCGCGTTCATGTCGATGTAGGCCAGCACGTTCAGCCATCGGGGGGCGCCCGCGGGCACGTCGAACCAGACCTCCAGCTGGGTCGACGTACCGTCGTCCCAACTGTTGTTCTCGCTGCCGAGACCTAGTTCGCTGTGGTCCTGGTTGAACAGCTCGTGCTGGGCGAGTCCGCTGATCGGGCCGTGTTCGTCGTAGGCCTGCAGCTGCACGCCGCCGCGGGCCGACGCCCGCGGGTTGCCGGTGATGCCACCGGTCCACAGCGTCCACCCGGCTTTCCAGTTGATCACCGGGGCCGCGCGCACGGTGTGGCCGGACTGCGGGAACCAGAGGGTGGTGCCGACCCAGCCGATCCCGGTCACCTGGCCGGAGAGCCCGCCGTCGACGTGGCCGGACTTGCCGCCGATGCTGATCTTGCCGGTGCCGTGGTCCGGCCAGATGTTCGCGTTGCCGTTGTTCTTGCCCGAGTAGTCGTAGGGCTTCACCCGGAACTCAAGCTCGCCCTGCGCCACCGCGGGCGCGTCGGGCATGTCCCGCCCGGCCAGCAGCTTCGCGACCGTGTCGGCCTGCGGCGGATAGGTGTTCACGGTCGCCCCGGTCGCCGCGGCCATCGTCGAGAGCGGGGGCGCGTGCTGGATGTCGGTCATCTGTTCCTCCTTGGTCGATGACCTACAGAGGACTTTCCCCGCGAACTGATACGACCCCTCGGCCGATCGGCCGAGGGGTCGTGATCAGCACAGCGTCAGTACGTGATCGCCAGTGCCGGGTCGGCGAGGAGCGCGCCGACGTCGGCGAGGAATTCCGAGCCCTGCTGGCCGTCGACCAGGCGGTGGTCGAAGCTCAGCGCGAGCTGGCAGACCTTGCGGATCTTGATCTCGTTGTCGACCACCCACGGGGTGTCCCGGATCGCGCCGAAGGCGAGGATCGCGGACTCCCCCGGGTTGATGATCGGGGTGCCGGTGTCGACGCCGAAGACGCCGACGTTGGTGATCGTGATCGTGCCGTTGACCATGTCGGCGGGCGGGGTCTTGCCGTCCCGGGCCGTCGTGGTCAGCCGGTCGAGCGCCTCGGCGAGTTCGCGCAGTGACAGGGTGTCGGCGTCGCGGATCTTGGGCACGATGAGGCCGCGCGGCGTCGCCGCCGCGATGCCCAGGTGCACGTAGTCCTTGTAGACGATCTCCTGTGCGGCCTCGTCCCAGGACGAGTTGACCTCCGGCGTGCGCCGGACGGCCATCGCGATTGCCTTGGCGCAGAAGGCCAGTGGGGTCAGCTTGACGCCCCGGAAATCGGGGTGGTTCTTCAGCTTCGCCCGCAGGTCCATCATCGGCGTGACGTCGAGCGTCAGGAACTCCGTGACGTGCGGCGCGGTGAACGCGCTGGCCACCATGGCCTGCGCGGTGACCTTGCGGACGCCCTTGATCGGCACCCGACGCTCGCCGCGCGGGGCGACGACGGCGACCGGGGTATCGACCGGGCCTGCCGCGGCCCGCTCAACGTCGGCGCGGGTGATCACGCCGCTGTCACCGCTGCCGGTGAGCGAGCGGATGTCGACGCCGAGGTCCTTGGCCAGCTTGCGCACCGGCGGCTTGGCCAGCGGGACGTACCCGCCGGGCAGGTCGAGCAGCGCGGCCGGGCTGTCCGGGACGACCGGCTCCGGGTCGGGCACGGGGCCCTGGTGGTGCTCGAACGCGGCGGCCACCGTGAGCTGCGCGGCCTCAGCCGCCGTCCCGGCCGAGGCGGCGGCTGAGGCCGGGACGGCGGGACCCTTGCGGGCCCGACGCTTGGCCGTGACGGTCTTGGAGCCGTAGCCGACGAGCGGCTTCATCTCCTCCTCGGCCGGAGCCTCGGCGGCGGGAGCGGAGCCGTTGACGGAGGCGGTGGGCTTGGCCGCGCCACCCGGGTCGACGTCGATGGTCAGGATCGGCGCGCCGACGTCGACGGTCTGGCCGGGCTTGACGTGCAGCTCGGTGACCACGCCCGCCCACGGGCAGGGCAGCTCGACGGCGGCCTTGGCCGTCTCGATCTCGACGATGATCTGGTTGACCGTGACCGTGTCACCCGGCTTGACGTGCCACGACAGGATCTCGGCCTCGGTCAGGCCCTCGGCCGTGTCCGGCAGCGGGAAAGTCTTGTACTCAGGCATCGACTACCACCCCAGCGAGCGGTCGACGGCGTCGAGCACTCGGTCGAGGTCGGGCAGGAAGTGCTCTTCGAGCTTCGCGGGCGGGTACGGCACGTCGAAGCCGTTGACCCGCAGCACGGGCGCCTCTAGCGAGTAGAAGCACTCCTGCTGCACCTTCGCCGCGATCTCCGAGGACAGCGAAGCCTCGGACGGCGACTCGGACACCACGATCAGCCGACCGGTGCGGCGCACCGAGTCGTAGACCGGGGCCAGGTCGAGCGGGGAGAGCGTGCGCAGGTCGATGACCTCCAGCGACTTGCCCTCCTCGGCCGCCGCGGTGGCGGCGTCCATCGCGACCTTCACCGACGGCCCGTAGGCCACGACGGTCGCGGTGGTGCCGGTCCGCAGCACGCGCGAGGCGTACAGCGGGTACGGCTTGGCGGAGGTGTCGACGTCGGCCTTCATGTTGGCCGAGTGGTAGTACCGCTTCGGCTCGAAGAACAGCACCGGGTCGTCGGACTGGATGGCCTGCTGGATCATCCAGTAGGCGTCCACGGCGTTGGAGCAGGTGACGACCTTGAGGCCCGCGGTGTGCGCGAAGTACGACTCTGGGGACTCGGAGTGGTGTTCGACCGCGCCGATGCCGCCGCCGAAGGGCACCCGGATGACCATGGGCACCTTGACCCGGCCCTGGGTGCGCGCGTGCAGCTTGGCGACCTGGGAGACGATCTGGTCGAAGCCGGGGAAGATGAACCCGTCGAACTGGATCTCGCAGACCGGCCGGAAACCGCGCACGGCCAGGCCGACCGCGGTGCCGATGATGCCGGACTCGGCCAGCGGCGTGTCCAGCACGCGGTGCTCGCCGAAGTCCTTCTGCAGGCCGTCGGTAATTCGGAAGACGCCGCCGAGCTTGCCGACGTCCTCGCCCATCACGATGACCTTGGGGTCGGCCTCCATCGCGGTGCGCAGACCGAGGTTGAGCGCCTTGCCCAGGGTGAGCGCCTGAGTCTTGGACTCAGTAGCGGGCTTGTTGATCGCGGGTGCGGCCATCAGTGCTCACCTCCGAAACTGGCGTGGTAGGAGAGGAACTCGTCGCGCTGCGCGTCGAGGACCGGGCTCGCCTCGGCGTAGACGTTGTTGAACATCTGCTCGATGGGCGGCTCGGGCATGTTGAAGCAGAACTCGCGCAGCTCGACGGCGAGCGCGTCGGCGTCGGCCTGCACGGAGTCGAAGAAGTCCTGGTCGGCGTCGTGGTGGCGGACCAGGTTGACCCGCAGGCGCTCGATCGGGTCCTTGAGCTTCCAGGCTTCGAGTTCATCGGAGAGCCGGTAGCGGGTCGGGTCGTCGGTCGTCGTGTGGGCGTCCATGCGGTAGGTGAACGCCTCGATGAGGACCGGCCCGTTGCCGTGGCGGCAGGCGTCGAGCGCCCACCGGGTGACGGCGAGGGTGGCGAGGACGTCGTTGCCGTCCACGCGGATGCCGGGGAAGCCGTAGCCGCGGGCGCGCTGGTACAGCGGCAGGCGGGTCTGGCGTTCGGTGGGCTCGGAGATGGCCCACTGGTTGTTCTGGCAGAAGAAGACCAGCGGAGCGTCGTAGACCGAGGCCCAGACGAAGCCTTCGTGGACGTCACCCTGCGAGGTCGCGCCATCGCCGAAGAACACCATGGTGGCTTCGCCGTTGTCGTCTCCGACCTTGCCTTCGAACCGCTGCCCCATCGCGTAACCGGCGGCGTTGAGCACCTGGTTGCCGATCACGATGCAGTACGGGTGGAAGCGGGTGGCGTTGGAGTCCCAGCTGCCGTTGTCGGTGCCGCGGAAGATGCCCAGGAGTTCCTTGGGGTGGATCCCCCGGCACCACGCGATGCCGTGCTCGCGGTAGCTCGGGAACGCCATGTCGGTCGTGCGCATGGCCCGGCCCGCGCCGATCTGCGCGGCTTCCTGGCCGAGCAGCGGGACCCAGATGCCGAGCTGACCCTGGCGCTGCAGCGCGTTGGCCTCCCGGTCGGCCCGACGCACGAGGACCATGTCGCGGTACAGCCCGCGCAGGTCTTCGGTGGTCACATCGGCGACGTAGCGGTCGAACTCCGGGTTCTCGACCCGTTCACCCTCGGGCGTAAGGAGCTGAACCAGCTCCGGGCCACCTTCGCTTGTCGCACGCAAACCCGCGATCACCTGCTCTGCTGTGGGGGCAGCGGCGGTAGCGGCGGGGCCCTCTCGGGGCTCCGGGTGCGTCCACGTTTCTGGGGACGACATGTGCGTTCTCCTCATATCTGGGCCGCACACTCGCTCGTGGCGACGACATGCGGCCACGCCGCCGGTCACCCCGCCCACCCGGTTCTGGATGGTTGGCCACCGTCGGCGCTGACGGTTCTCTCCCACATCCTGACACGCCGGGGCCGGACGTGGTGAGGCCCGGATGGCCCCTAGGTCCTGTGACCGGGTCGCTGATCAGCCAAAACGCTCGGAATCCCGACGTTAGGGGCTCAGAGGGGCGGGTGGTCGTGGCAGCTCAGGAGAGTCAGGTTCCCGTTGTGGAAGAACTTTCATGTTCCGCCACGGATGGGGGTGAGCTGCGTCACTCGAAGTTGACCAGCATGTCCAGATCGCCACGGTTCAGGGCGGTGAAGACCATGCCGGGCGTCTCACTCGTCGCGGTGATCCGCACGGTGTCGCCGATCGCTTCGACGGTCGGGCTGGGCAGGATCTTGGACCACGGGGTGCCGGAAGCGGTCTTGGCGCCCTTGAGGGTGGCTTCGAGTTGCTTGCGCAGTTCGCCCGCGTCCTCTTCGGACTTGGCGCGCAGACAGACCACGTCGGAGGTCTCGTCGCCGATCCTGACCCCGGCCGCCACGGCGGGCCGCCGCTCGACGGCGGACTGCAGGATCGCGGCGGACACGTCGCCAAGGCAGGTGGACAGGGACTTGATCACCGGGTCGTCGAGCAGGCTGCCGCCGTCGAACCAGTCGAGCCGGGAGCCTGCCGATGAGTACGCGAACTCGGTGGGGCTCGTGCGCACGGCGTTGAACTGGTTGAGCGGCACGATGTCCTTCATCGGGCCGTTCATGTCGATCTTGTCGTCTTCGGCCGTGCGCCAGACGGTGTAGGCGCCGGACTTGGACTCCGTGGCCTTGAGCGCGCTCAGCTTCGCGTTGACCGGGCCGTTGTCGTAGGTCCCCCGGAAGCGGCTGGACACGGCGGGCGGCGTGCCGACGGTGACGGCCTCGGTGAAGGCGCCGAGGTCGAGATCGAGTTCTTCCTTGATCCGCTCGCGGTACTGCCCGATGCCGGAATAGCCGACGGTCTCCAGCATCCGTGCCTGCTTGGCGTCCTTGTCGCGCAGGGACTTGACCCGGGTGAGGTCGGCGTACTCGACGTACTTGCGGGACTCCTCGGTGTCCTTGATCGACGCGAGGGCTTCGCTGAGCCCGCCGACCGTCGGGGTGGCGACCGGTGTCGCGGTGCCTGCCTCGCCGCAGGCTGCGAGGACGAGGCAGGCGGAAAGGACCACGCAGGCACGCTTCATGTGATCAGGCTATTTGGTGAGACCGTGGTCCCGCGCGGGAACTGAGGGGACCACGGTCTCAAGACAGAGGGTGCCCGAGCGGACCTGAAAATGATCTCAGCGCACACCGCCACGACTCGGCCGACACGGTCAGCCGACCGCCATCCGGGTTCTTGGAGTCCCTGACCCCAACCCGTTCGCGGAAAGCGACTTCAACACAATCGTTTTGAAGACTAGAAGCCGACTTCCTCCACGGTCCAGCCATTAGGCAATCCTCGCTCATGGTCGGCTACGACATGTGACAGGAAGTTCACCGACTCCTCGCCACCCATCGAGATCTTGACCAGTCTATCTCTGAACGTCTGGAACGTGCGAGTGTCCTCGGCGACGTGGATGAATCCGCTGTAGATGAAATGTTCAACGTAGACAAGGGGTTTGGACTTGGCGAACTCCATCAAAGAGAACTGGCCGTGCGGAACGAAACCGCTCCAGCGGGTCGGGATCACTCGGATCTCGACCGTCGGCAGCTTGGCGACCTCCACCAGCTTTCGGACCTGCCTGCCCATCAGCGGTCTTCCGCCTATCGGGCGGCGAAGCGCGGCCTCTTCAATGATCGCCAAGTAGTGCGGGCCATTCGGCTTGGTGAGGATGGTCTGGCGATCCATCCGTTCGGTCACGCGGGATTCGACATCTTCAGGTTCCAGCCCGGCGTCCAACATCACCGCGCGTGCATAGGCGGCGGTTTGGAACATGCCGGGGATCATCAGGGGATTGAAGTGCGAAATGAGTTTGGCCTGCCGCTCGAACGTGGCCAGGTGTACCCGGTCGGAACGGTCGCGCTTGGTGGTGAACTCCAGCGTTTCGGCCGAGTTGGCCAGGCGGGCAAGGTTCATGATCCACTTGCGTTCGCGGCCGACCACGCCATATAGCGCCAGTAGCGCCGAGACCTCCTCCGGTGTAGGGATCCTCTTGTGGTTCTCGCTGCGGTTGAGGACGGGTGACGACATCCCCACCCTGGCGGCGATCTGCACCGTCGTCAGTCCCGAATCCTCACGCAGTCGCTTCAACTCCGCCGCCAACGCTCGGGCGCGCGCGTTCCGTGGTCCTCGTTCACCTGATCATTTGACCAGCGCGAACCCGAAACCAAAATGCCACAATGTGTTGAGCCATATCGCCTACCGATATGGCGCGATCGGCGGTATGGGCGACGGCTGAACAATCTTGTGGACAGACCGTAATGAGGGCGGCCCGGGGCCTGTCTAAGGGGCAGTTCCCCACCCTCGTGAGAAGGATCATCCATGACCCGTCGCCCTCGTGCGCACCGGCTCGCCGCAGTGCTGTTGGCCATCGGCCTCGCCTCGGTTCTGACGGCCTGTGGCGATTCCTCGGAGCCAACCGAACTCGTGGCCGCCAGCGGCCCGGACCTGTCGACCTCGGTCGCCGAGGAGCCGGTCGCGACGTCGGAGGCCCCGACCGAGGACACCTCGGTTCCGCCCGCCACCACCACGACCACCGCGAAGCCCGCGCCGACCACCACCTCCAAGGCCGCGCCCAAGCCCGCCCCGAAGCCCGCGCCCGCCCCGAAGCCGACGGGCGCGCTGAACTTCACCGCCAAGACCGTCGCCGGAGCGGACTTCAACGCCGCCACTCTCGCGGGCAAGCCGGTGCTGTTCTGGTTCTGGGCGCCGTGGTGCCCGCTGTGCGTGGACCAGGGCGCCGAGGTGGCCGCCGTGGCCAAGCAGTTCGCGGGCAAGGCGACCGTCGTCGGTGTCGGCGGCATGGCCCAGGGCATGACCCAGATGACCAAGGACTTCGTGACCAAGACCAAGGTCACCGGTTTCACCAACCTCACCGACGACGCCGGTGTGGTGTGGAAGAAGTTCGGGATCACCGAGCAGGGCCGCTACGCGCTGGTCGACGGCGCGGGCAAGGTCGTCTTCACCGGCTACCTCAGCAAGCAGGGGATGATCGACCGGCTCAACAAGCTGCTCGGCGCGCAGACATGACGTTCGTTTCCCTCGGTCTCGCGGCCACGGCGGGGATGCTCGCCGCGGTCAACCCGTGCGGGTTCGCGCTGCTCCCCGCGTACATGTCGCTGCTCGTGATCGGCGACGACGAGCCTTCGCGTCGGGTGGCGGTGACGCGGGCGCTGGTGTCGACCGGGTCGATGACGCTCGGGTTCGTGGGCGTCTTCGGGCTGTTCGGGCTGGTCATCGCCCCGATCGCGGGCGGCGTGCAGGAGTACCTGCCGTGGTTCACCCTCGTATTCGGCGTGCTGATGGCCGTCGCGGGTGTCCTGCTGGTCGCGGGCCGCGCACTTCCGGGCCCACGCCTGCTCAAGCGCGGGCCGAACGTCAGCAGGTCCGCGCCGTCCATGGTCGGCTTCGGCGCGGCGTACGCGCTGGTGTCGCTCGGCTGCACGATCGTGCCGTTCCTGGTGACCGTGGTCGCCAGCTTCACGGCGGAGTCGGCGCTCGTCGGGGTCGGCACGTTCATCGCATACGCGGTCGGCATGGGCGTGATCGTCGGGACTGTCGCGCTGGCGATAGCGCTAGCCAATTCCGCGATGGTCGCGCGCCTGCGCAACGCGGGACGGGTGACCTCCCGGGTCGGCGGCGTGGTGCTGCTCCTGTCAGGCGCCTATCTCGCGTACCTCGCCGTCCACGAGATCAGGTCGCTACAGGGCGAGGACGTGTCCGGCGACCCGGTCATCGAAGGCGCCCGGGTCGTGCAGCAGTGGTTGGCCGAGGGACTCGACAGCATCGGTCTGCCGACCGTCGCGGCCGGGTTCGCGCTGCTGCTGGCCGCTGGCCTGGCCGTGGGCGTCGCCCGTCGCCGGACCCGCGAACCCGTCGGGGCCGTCAACGAGTGAGGCCCCGGATCTGACCCCAAAACGGCGGTATGACGGACTGCCCGAATTTGCTAGCGTCCGTCCGACCAAATTTGGGGTTTGGGGAAACTGGGGAAATCATGTCTCGCTTAACCATGTCCAGATCCGCGCGTGCGCTCACGGCCGTCGCCGTGGGCGCCGCCGGGTTGGCCGTCGCCACCGCCACACCGGCCGCGGCCGCACCGCACTACGACAGTCCCGCGCCGATCCAGGTCGGGTACACCGACTCCGCCGACCGCAAGACCGCGTTCGAGGTCGAGAACGGCGTCGGCATCCCACTCGGCGCCAGTACCGACGCGAACGGGCGCGCACACGTGTCCCGCGTGTACGTCACGTTCGACCTCGACAAGTACGTCGGCAAGCGCATCACCAGGGGCCTGGTCGTCATCGGGGAGACCGGCGCCGCCGACTGCACGAAGCGCGCGATCGAGATCT
>DATLIA010000245.1:0-56239 GCA_035540215.1 Actinokineospora sp.
GCCAGTCGATCATCTCGCGGAGCGTCTGCAGGGCGGGCTCGACGATCCGTACACCGGTGAAGTCCGGCGCCGGCAGGTCCGCGAACGACACGTCGGAGGCGTTGCCGCGGGCCTGCGCGAGGGTGAGCAGCGCGGTGTGGCGGCGCTCGGCGTGCTGGCGGCGCAGGCGCTCCTGCTCGTCGCGGTTGTCGGTGGTGAGCTGCCCGACCCGGTCCGGGTCCAGCAGGCCGGCGACGACCCCGACCACGCGGGAGGCGTCCTGCACATGGACGGTGTTGCCCTCGTACGCCGGAGCCACCCGCACCGCCGTGTGCTGCCGTGACGTGGTGGCGCCGCCGATGAGCAGCGGCAGCTTCAGGCCGCGGCGCTGCATGTCCGCCGCGACGGCGACCATCTCGTCCAGCGACGGGGTGATCAGGCCGGACAGGCCGATCGCGTCGGCGCCCTCCTGGATCGCGGTGTCGATGATGACCGACGCGGGCACCATCACGCCGAGGTCGATGACCTCATAGTTGTTGCAGCCCAACACAACCCCGACGATGTTCTTGCCGATGTCGTGGACGTCGCCCTTCACCGTGGCCATCACGATCTTGCCCTGGCCCCGGGAGACGTCGAGTTCGCCCGCGGCGCGCGCCCGCTCCTTCTCGGCCTCCATGAACGGTTCCAAGTAGACGACCGCACGCTTCATCACCCGGGCACTCTTGACGACCTGCGGCAGGAACATCTTGCCCGCGCCGAACAGGTCGCCGACGACCTTCATGCCGTCCATCAGCGGGCCTTCGATCACCTCAAGCGGCCGGGCGAAGGTGAGCCTGGCCTCCTCGGTGTCGTCCTCGATGAAGTCCACGATGCCGTGGACCAGCGCGTGCGCGAGCCGCTCGGCCACCGGGGCCTCGCGCCACGTCAGGTCGATCACCCGCTTGGTGCCGCTGCCACGCACGCCCTCGGCGTGGGCGACGAGCCGGTCGGTGGCGTCGGCCCGGCGGTCGAAGATCACGTCCTCGACCAGTTCGAGCAGGTCGGCGGGGATGTCGGCGTAGACGGCGAGCTGGCCCGCGTTGACGATGCCCATGTCGAGCCCGGCGGTCACCGCGTGGTACAGGAACGCCGCGTGCATAGCCTCGCGGACGATGTCGTTGCCGCGGAAGGAGAACGACAGGTTCGAGATGCCGCCGCTGATCCGCACGCCGGGACATCGCCGCTTGATCAGCGGGAGCGCGTCGATGAACGCCTTGGCGTACCCGTTGTGCTCGGCGATGCCGGTGGCCACGGCCAGCACGTTCGGGTCGAAGATGATGTCCTGCGGGGCGAATCCGGCCTTCCCGACCAGCAGGTCGTAGGCGCGGCCACAGATCTCGACCTTGCGTTCGGTGGTGTCGGCCTGGCCCAGCTCATCGAAGGCCATGACGACGACACCGGCACCGTGTGCCCGGATCACCTTGGCCTGGGCGAGGAACGGCTCCTCCCCCTCCTTGAGGCTGATCGAGTTGACGACACCCTTGCCCTGCACGCACTTCAGGCCGGCTTCGAGCACGCTCCACCGGGAGCTGTCGATCATGATCGGGATGCGCGCGACCTCAGGCTCGGTCGCGATGTGGTTCAGGAAGGTCGTCATGGCCTGGACGCTGTCGAGCAGGTCGGCGTCCATGTTGACGTCGAGCAGGTTGGCCCCACCGCGCACCTGTTCGAGGGCGACCTCGACGGCCGCGGTGTGGTTGCCGGACTCGATCAGCCTGCGGAAGCGCTTGGACCCGGTGACGTTGGTGCGCTCGCCGATCATGACGAACCCGGTGTCGGCGCCGATACCGAAGGGCTCCAGCCCGCTGAACACCGTGGCGCGCGGAGTGCCCGGCAGCGGCCGCGGCGGCAGCCCCTTGACCGCCGCGGCGATCTTGGCGATGTGCGCGGGCGAGGTCCCGCAGCAGCCACCGACGGCGTTGACGATGCCCGCGGTCGCGAACTCCGCGACCAGCGCGCTCGTCTCGTCCGGGGTCTCCTCGTACTCGCCGAACGCGTTCGGCAGGCCCGCGTTCGGGTGCGCGGCGGTGTAGCCGGGGGCCAGTCGGGACAGCTCGGCGACGTGCGGGCGCATCTCGGCGGCACCCAGCGCGCAGTTCACGCCGACGACCAGCGGTTCCGCGTTCTCGATCGACCGCCAGAACGCCTCGACGGTCTGGCCCGACAGCGTCCGGCCGCTGCGGTCCACGATCGTCACCGAGACCCACAGCGGCAGCTCGGGCGCCACCTCGCGGGCCGCGGCGATCGCCGCCTTCGCGTTGAGCGTGTCGAAGATCGTCTCGATCATCAGCAGGTCGACGCCGCCCTCGGCGAGCGCGCTGATCTGCTCGGCGTAGGAGTCGAGGACCTGGTCGTAGCTGACCGCCCGGTACGCGGGGTCATCGACCCGCGGCGACAGGGAGAGGGTGACGTTGAGGGGGCCTACCGAGCCCGCGACGAACTTGCCGCCGATCTCATCGGCGGCCTGCCTGGCCAGTCGCGCGGCACCCCGGTTCATCTCCGGGACCAGGTGCTCCAGCGCGTAGTCGGCCTGGCCGATGCTGGTCGCGGTGAACGTGTTGGTGGTGGTGATGTCGGCACCGGCGGCCAGGTACTGGCGGTGGATGTCGAGGATCACGTCCGGGCGGGTCAGGTTGAGCAGGTCCGGGTTGCCGGTGACGTCCTTGGAATGGTCCGCGGCGATGAGCTGACCCCGGTAGTCCGCCGGGCCGAGGCGCGCGCCTTGGAGCATGGTGCCCCAGGCTCCGTCCAGGACCACGATCCGCTCGTCGAGAAGCCTGCGTAGCGCTTGGGTCGAGACGGACACGTGCGCACCTCCCACTATTGGTGGAAGGCGCCCTTGCAGCGGTCGACACCGGGCGAGCGTGGCGGGAGGACCCGTCGCAGCGCCTCTCGCCCGATAGATCTGATGATAGGAGATGATCAAGCCCACGCGAAGCGCGTCCCGGCTGGCGGGACGGAGTCGCGGAGATTGCGGATGTGTGGCGGTGCTGCTGGTATCAGCCGCCGAGCACGATTCCACGCACGAACGCGGCCTGTCCGACGTGCTGCAGGCAGTCCGAGATCACACTGACCACCCGCACCCCGAGGGTGACCGGCGGGTCCCACGACCGGTCGACGATCCGGTCCAGGTCGGCGTCGGTGATGCCCGCCGCCCAGTCCAGGGTCTGGCGGCTCACCGCGTCGTAGTAGCCCGTGAGCAGGTCGGCCCCGGCGCGGACGACGGCGACCTGGTCGCTGGTGTGGCCGTACCCGTGGTCGGCGTCGGGCAGCGGCAGGTCGAACCGCCGCGCCCAGCCGTCTGCGAGCCACACCTGGTCGAGCCCGGAGACGCCCGCGATGTGGTCGTCCTGGATCCGGGTCAGGTGCCACACCAGCCACGCGATGGAGTTCGCGCCATCGATCCGGTGTGCGAGGTGCTCGGCGCTGAGCCCGTCGACAGCGGCGTGCACCTCCTCGGCGATCCGCCCGAACGCGTCCACGACGAGGTCAGCACTGGTCATGGGCCGACCATACCGCCAGGTGGTGACCGGGTGGGGTGGCTGACACGCCTGCCCGATGAGTCGGACCGTGGCCCATCCCGACGATGACGCGTACGGGGCCGGGGGAAGCGTCGCGCTGCACGCCGACGAGCCGGGATTCCGCTTTGTGCTGGTCCACGCCACCGCGTAAGAGCGGCGACATCCGCGCGGGCTTCCCCGCGACCCGCGACACACTCGGCGCGGTCCGTCGGGCGGAGTGCGAGGCGGCCGCCTGCGCGGCGTCGCTCGCCGACATCTTCGAGGGACTCGACTAACCATCACCGCTGGACGTGCCGGAGACAGCTGGGCGGCGCAGAATTCTTGCCATGCCCCGGCGACCCCCCATAACCGCCCAAGAGCTCATGGACAAGCTCAACCAGGACCCAGAGTGGGTCGCCGGGGCGAGACGCCGCGAAGAGGAAGCCGAACAGCGGCGCAAGACGCACGCCGCCATCGAGAGGCCAATGGTCAAACTCCTGCGCAAGGCGGGCTTCGAGGTCGACTCCATCTGGGACCTCGTCTACACCGGCCAGGACTACCGCCGCGCGATTCCCATGCTGATGGAGTGGGTACCCCAGATCACGGACCCGCGGGTGAAGGACTCCCTGATCCGGGTGCTGAGTGTTCCCTGGGCCAAACCGCAGGCCGCACCACTGTTCATCAGCCAGTTCCGCGAGATCGAAGACGGCGACCCGACCGGAGTGGGCTGGACGCTCGGCAACGCCCTCGAAGTGGTGGCTGACGACAGCTTCTGCGCCGAACTCGTCGAACTCGCCCTCGACCGCCGCTACGGCAGGGCGCGGGAAATGATCGTCCTGGCGTTGGGGAAGATGAAGAAGGCCCGCCCGGTCGACGCGCTGATCGAGTTGCTCGATGACGAGGTCGTCGTGGGCCACGCGATCGTCGCGCTCCGCAAACTCAAGGCCCCGGAGGCGGCGGAGGCGCTCAAACCGTTCCTCGACCACCCAGACACCTGGATCCGAAACGAAGCCAGGAAGGCACTCGGGGTGCCCCGGTCACCGCGCGGCGGTGCAGGGCGATCTCGCGGCTAGGGCCCTCGAAACACGATCACTGCATGAAACGCTGGGGGTTCTCGGGAGACACCCCGAGAACCCCCAGCGTCCGGTCGCGGTCAGAACGTGATCGACCACCCGGTCAACGTGCCGACGTCGAACCGATAGCTGTCGGTGACCTGGAGCTTCCACGTCCCGTTCGCGGCCTCGCCCGAGGCGTCGACCTGGTAAGTCTCATGGATGCCCGAGCCGCTGTCGGCGGGCTTGGCCGGGCGCAGTGCGAACTTGCGGCCGCTCGGACCGATCAGGTCGATCGCGAGGTCACCCGAGTACGTGTGGTCGATGTCGACCTTCACCGCCAGGCGGGATGACGCCTGGCCGGTGCAGCCGCTCTGCTCGATCGTGGACGTCACCGTGGCGAGGTCGGCGATCGGGTAGTCGGTGTCGTTCGACCTCGCCTGGCAGGTCGGGGTGCCGCCGCCGCCGATGAAGCCGGTGTACAGCAGCTTGTTGGGCGAGCCGGTGCCCGCGTTGGTGACCAGGCCGGGCGTCGCGTTGTTGACCAGTGCGTCGCGGACCTGCTGTGGCGTCGAGCCGGGGTTCGCGGTGAGGTAGAGCGCCGCGGCGCCCGCGACGTGCGGGGTGGCCATGGAGGTGCCGCTGCCGCTGCGGTAGGCGCCGGTGTGGTCGGCCGAGTAGATGCTGCCACCGGGCGCGAATAGGTCGAGGCACGTGCCGTAGTTGCCGGAGCGGCTCCCGCCCTGGTTCATCCAGCCGACGGTGATCACCTCCGGCACCCGGCCGGGGCTGCCGGTGCAGGAGTCCTGGCCTTCGTTGCCCGCGGCGACCGCGACCACGAAACCCTTGCTCACCAACGTCTGGAGCTGGCTGTCACCCACCCCGGCGGTGTCCATCTTGATGCTGAGGTTGACCACCGCGGGCAGGGTGCCGTTGGCCGCGACCCACTCCAGGCCCTTGACGACGACCGAGTCGGGCGCCGAGCCGGAGCAGCCGAGCGTGCGGACGGCGACCACCTTCGCCTTCTTCGCCACACCGACCGTCGAGCCCGCGATCGTGCCCGCCACGTGGGTCCCGTGCCAGAAGCAGTCGCTGGAGTCGGCGTCGTTGTCGACGAAGTCGGGTCCCCAGCTCGCGCGGCCCTCGAACTCCTTGTGCGCCTTGTTGACACCGCTGTCGACCACGTACGCGGTGACGTTGTCCGCTGTGTTGGCGTACTTGTAGAGCTTGTCCATCGTCGTGGTCTTCTGGTCGATCTGGTCAAGGCCCCACGACGGCGGGTTCGGCTGCTCGCCGACCGCCCTGGCGGTGCCGTCCTGGCGGACGGCCTTGACCGCCGGGTCCGCGGCGAGCCTGCGGGCCTGGGCCTCGGTCATCGCGCGGACGGCGAAACCCTTGAAGCTCACCGAGAACGTGTCGGTGACCTGGCCGCCGTAGATCGAGGTGAGCGAGGTCGCGCCCGCCACGCCGGACCCGCCGTTCAGCTCGACTATGTACTGGCCCGGCACGTGCTCGCGGGCCTGGGCCACCACGCCCTCGGCGGGGGCCGCCGCCGCACTCGACAGGCCACCGGCACCGAGTGCGGCGGCCGCGGTGACGGCGATCAGCACACCTAGTCGCTTCGTGCGCATCAGGTCTCCTCCTCCAGCTCGTTTACGACCGCGCGCAGGGAGCACGGTCAAACGAACTATCAGGTCGGAGAACGCGGCAAACAATCGTGGTCGGTGTACGTACGGGTCAGTCGAGCGGGACCGAGTGGTGCCGGATCAGGGCCGCCCGCGAGTCGACGTCGAGCTTGCGCAGCACCTTGGCCACGTGGTCCTCGACGGTGCGCTTGGCAAGGCACATCGTGGCGGCGATCTCACGGTTCGTCTGACCACTCGCGAGCAGTTCGGCCACGTCGGCCTCGCGTGGGGACAGCCGGTCGCCATAGCCGCGCCTGCCCCGCCGCGACGTGATCGCGGCACCGCTGACACGGATCAGCCGCCTGCACCGCGCGGCCGCCTTGGCCGCGCCCAACGCCTCGTATCGGCCGAGCAGGAGCCGCATCGACTCCACCGACGGCGTCCCGCACAGCTCGGCACGTTCCGCCCAGCGCGCGGCGTGGTACCGCAGGCCCGGCGACCGGCACCGGGTCGCGGCATCGTCGAACAGCTCACGCGCCTGGTCGGGCGATCCGGTCGCCAAGGCGACCTCCGCGCGGGCCGCGGTCACCGCGGCGCTGGGGAACGGCGCGCGGATGCCGACCAGCCCGGCCGCCATCTCGTCGACCGCGCGCGCAGCGTCGTCGACCCTGTCGCCCACGACGTAGGCCTCGACCACCTGCGGGACGAGATCGGCCGCCCATGCCCACACCCGCTGCCGCCTGAGCACCGCCATCCCCTGGTCGGCGTACCCGACCGCGGCGCGGATGTCGCCCCGCTCCAGGCGGGCCACGATCATCCCGCCGGTCGCGGCCAAGGCGACCGGCGCGACGGCGTTGTCCGGTTCGGACATTCGCGTGCCGAGGAAACAGCGCTCGGCCAACTCGGTGTCGCCGCGGGCGAGCGCCAGCCATCCCCGGACCAGACGCAGTTCGCTGACGACGGCGAGAGCCTGCGGGTCGGTGTTGAGGATCGCCTGAACCCGCTCGGCCAGGCCGGTCCAGGCGCCGTTCATCCAGTCCAGCCGGATCGACGTGCTCTCGCCGACGGACACCAGATACGGGGCCGACGCGGCGCGCGCGGCGTCGAGACCGCGGTCGAGGAATCTTCTGGCGCGCGCGGTGTCGCCCAGCCATCCGCACGCGTCACCGAGGTTGCACATCGCCCGCGCGAACTGCCGCAGATGGTCCCGGCCCCGCGGCGGGCGGTCGGGCAGCAGCGCGATAGCGGTCTCCGCGTCCGGGTATCCGATGGTGAGCTGGGCGTGGAGGGTGCTGGCGAGCACGGTCGTGCGGGCCGTGCCCAGCGGCAGCCGACTCAGCCGCTCGGCCACCTCGGCCTGCCACTGCCCGCATTCCTCGATCGACTGGACGCCGAGGTAGGGCATCCCGAAGACGGCCAGTCCCCGCAGCATCCAGCCCTCGTCGGCCGCGGCGTGCGCGTTGAGCGCCGATCGGAGCCTGCTGCCACTGCGGACGAGGCTCCCCGGCGTGCGGACCATCAGGAGACCGAGCGATGTCGCGACCTCGGCGCGGGTGTTCTCCGTCAGCCTTGGGTCGGCGAGGACCCGTTCGAGCACCGCGATGACCTTCTGGTGCCGGTCGCTGTCGACGGCCTCCCGGCACAGCGGCGTGATCAGCCTGGCGACGTCGCCATGGGGCAGCCGGGGGTCGGCGATCAGCTCGCACAGCAGCGCCATCCCCAACGCCTCGTCGCCGGACTCCCACGCCTCACGGGCCGCGCGTTCGCCGTACCGCAGCCAGTCCTCGACCGCGCCGCCCAGCTTGGCGTGTCTGGCCAACTCGATCACGGGCGCGGAGCCCACCAGGGCACGCAGAGCCTGGCGGTGCAGCTGGGCCCGCTCGGGACCGGTCAGGGTCGCGTACACCGCTCGTCTCATCACGGGATAGCGGTAGTCGTATTGGCCTGCCCGCTCGAACACCAATCCCTTTTCGCACAGCTCATCCAGCGCGGCGGTGTCCGTCGGCGACAGGACGGTCGCGGGTGCGGCCCGTCCGATGACCGCCGACGTCCTCGCGATCGCGCGACCAGCGGCCGCCGACAGGCCACTGAGCCGGTCCGCGGCGGCGGACTGCACCCAGGGCGGGACCGGAGCGGCCGCCAGTTCCCGCCGCAGTGCCGCCGGGTCGGTGTCGGTGAGGACGCTGGGATCGGCCAGTGAGCCGACGAACTCCTCGATGAGGAACGGCAGGCCCTGGGTCTCGACACCGAGCGCGGCGACGAACTCGTCGGACACGGCGGGCGCGCCGGTCATGGCGAGCACCATCTCCCGAGTCCGCTGTGGATCCAGACGTTCCAGTACCAGCCGGGGCGCGCCGAGCGCGAACACCGACCGGCCGTCGACCAGTTCCTCCGGGCGGAAAGTCAGCACCAGAGCCAGATTCGGCAACGGCGACAGCGTGAGCGACCGCAGCAGGGCCGCCGTCTCGCGGTCGGCCCACTGGACGTCCTCCACGACCAGCGTCACCCTGCCCAGCGCCGAAAGCACCGCCCGCATCGCCGCACGGACCCGCCTGCGCTCCTCCACCGCGTCCCCGCACGGCGCGGGCTCAGGCGGGAGGCGGTCAGCGAGTTCAGGCAGGTATGGCCGGAGGACACCGGCGACCGGGTCGTGCGGGTCCAGCCCGTACGGGTACGCGCACAACAGATCGACGATCACGCCGAACGGGAACTGGTCCTTGGGCGGGGTGCAATGTCGAACCGCCGCCCAGTGGTCGCCGCGCAACGCGACGAGCAGTTCCGCTACCAGCCTGCTCTTGCCGACCCCCGCCTCTCCCTCGACCACCACGACCGACGGCGCCCACTTGGCCGCCGTCGTCAAGGCCGCCAGCTCGGCATCCCGCCCGATCAGTTCCGATGAACCGGATCGACCGACCATCGTCGGAGGCTAACACTGGCGACAATCAGAAATTTCGGGGCGAAACAACCGATATACATCGAATAGGGGTCAGCAGGACGAGGGCTCGGTCCCGGTCGTGAACTCCAGCCGTACCGCGTCGGAGCGCGGCAGGATGACGGCGGGGGCGGCGGCGGGGTGCCAGGTCGACGGCAGCAGGAAGTACTGGCCGCCGGACTCCAGCACCAACTTCATCCCGGTGTTGCGGAACCCATACGCCGCTTCTGGTGTCTTGCAGACGGTCTGGCGGACTCCCGGCGCGGCGAGGTTCAGACTCTGTCTGCTGTAGACAGACACGCTGGGAGCGCGCTGGAGCTCGGCTTCCACCTGAACGGCCCGCCCAAGCCCCACCGACGCCGAGTAGTCCGTCACCGCCCAGAACAGTCCGGCGCTGACCAGCAGGAACACCGCTCCCCACTCGGCGACGGCGACCCCTGTAGCCGCCCGCCGGTTCGGGCGGGTCACCGTGGCCAAGAGGATCACACCCACGGCCAGGCACGCGCCCGGCAAGGCCGGATAGCCGTAGAACAGGACTGGTTCGACCACCGCCACCACCGCCAGCGCCGTGCAGGCCACGCCGAGCGCAAGTGAGGCCCAGCGCGACGTTCGCACGACCCGCCGCCACATCTTCGAGCTCAGCCGGGCGCGTAGGAGTCGGTGCACCCACAGGCCGACCAGGCCGACGCCCGCGACCACGGTCAGCGGCATGAACAGCCCGTCCGCGCTGCGGATCAGGTAGTCCTGGGCGGTCAGGCCCATGACCGTGAAGTTCACCCCGAAGTGATCGAAGAACCAGTACGCGTGCTGCCGTCCGAAGTAGAACATCAAGGCGGCGAGCACGGTCGTCGACGCGGTCACCGAACCCAGGACCCGCAACACCTTGGACTGAACGGTGTCCTCGTCGGCCACGGTCACTCCGTCGGGCTGGGCGGCGGGTCGCAGTCGAGGCTGCTCAGATAGAAGGTGAAGGTTCCGCCCCGCTGGACTTCCTTCGGTTCGGCACGGCGGAATACGCAGTCATCCCCGTTGGGGTCGCTCTTGCGGTCCTTGGCGAGCTTGATCTTGACGCAGAGCGAGCCGCCGCACTGCTCGCGCAACTCGTCCTCGATCGCTTCCTTCACCGCGTAATAGGGCAGACCCTCGCGATCGGGGGCAAAGATCCGCCCAGGGTTGCCTTTGCCCTCTGGTGCCTTGCTCGGGGCGCCAGTGCCCGCCGGACCCGGCGTGTGCGTCGGGCTCGGCTTGTCAGCACAGCCCGCGACCAAGAGAACCGCGGCGACGACCGCGACCAGTCTCATAGCGTCATCCATTCGGTCAGGACAGAGAGTCCACTGTCGGTTCGCAGATGCAGTTGGAACAGGCCACGCGGCCGCGGCGTGATCCGGAACCAGCCGACGTCGTCGACCGACATGTCCCGGACCGAGCCGTCGCGCAGGCGCAGGGTGATCGCGCCCGGCTGCGGCGGCGCGATCTGGCCGATCAGCTCACCGGGGTGCACCTCGATCTCCAGCGACACCTGGGTGGCGTCGAAGGTGAGCGAGCGCAGGGCGGCGGGCTCGGAGCGGACCCCGGTGTCGGTGGCCAGCTCCGAGTCGAAGGTGAGCGCGGCGAGATCGGCGTCCACGGTGTGCCAGGCGAACGCCGCCCGCCCGGCGGCCAGGAACCGCTCGGGCACCTCGGCCGCGGCGCGCAGGGCGGCGGCCAGTTCGGCGGCGAGCCGCCGGTCGTCTTGCAGGTCGTTCATCACGACCGTCCTTCCTCATCGAGCCAGGCCGCGATGCCGGGATCGCGTCGCAGGGAGTCCAGGCAGCGCATCCGGGTGGGCCCGATGCCACCCACCGCGACGCCGGTCTCGGTCGAGATCCGGGCGTACGGGGTGGGCGGGTCGCCGAACAGCAGGGTCAGCAGGCGCCTGCACCGCTCCGGCAGGTTCTCGAACGCCAGTCGCAGGGAGACCGCGCGCTCTTGGGCCAGCACCCACTCATCCGATGGCGGCTCCACCAGGTCGGGGAACGCCGAGGTGTCCGCGACCACGGTCCGCTTCCGCGACCGCAGCAGCTGCAGACATTCGTTGTGGGTCGCGGTCGCGAGCCAGCCGGGCAGCGCGGCGGGCCGGCGCAGCGTGCCCAGCCGCTCCACCAGCCGCAGCCACACGATCGCGCCGACCTCCTCGGCGTCGGCCCGCTGCAGCCGGAACCGCGCGCACACCGACCAGACCAGGGGCGCGAACCGGGTGACGATCTGGTCCCACGCCCCTTGGTCGCCCGCCCTGGCCTTCTCGACCAGGTCGACAACCAGGGGATCGTCACGCATCTCGCCCGTACCTCTTCACCAGGCCGTGGGTCACGAGGAAGGCCAACGCGTCATCGGCGCTGAGGCCGTCTCCCATACGCGCGGCGACCATGCCGGTGAGCTTGGCCGCCGAGAACGACGTGCCGCTCCAGCTCTTGAACCCGTTGTCCCGGTGGGTACTCACCTGGTCGACTCCGTCGACGACGTAGTCCACCCACTCCTTGTGCATGCTGTAGTTGGCGTCCGGGTCGCCGACCGCGATCACCCTGTCCATGGCACCCGGCCAGATCTGTCCGGACGGAACCGGCTGAAGCTCCCGGTTGCCCGCCGCCGCGATCACCATGACGGTGCTGGGGATCTTGTCGAGCGCGCGGCTGATCACCGCGGGTGGCTTGCCGGTGTCGGTGGTGCAGCCGAGTGCCAGGTTGAGGATGTCGATCTCGACGTGCTGGAAGCTCGCGATCGCCTTGGCCACCTCCCAGGTCGAGGTGTACTCCAGCCAGGTATTCAGGCCCGCTCGGACATGCAGGACGGCACCCGGTGCCGCGCGGCGGATCAGGCCTGCGACAAAAGTGCCGTGGCCTGCCATGTTCTCCAGATCCTCGGTGACGCTCTCGGGGAGCACTTCCTTGTCTCTGTGCACGATGTCCGGTGGGAGCAGCCGGTGCGGGAGGATCGCGGTGTCCACGATGCCGACCCGCACCCCGGCACCAGCACCGCTGTCGGGAATCTCGAACGTCTCGGGGGTGTCGGCGGGCGCTTTCACACCCTTGTGCTGCGGGAACCCGAGGACGGCGTCCAAGTCGGGGACGAGGCTCGGCTTGGTCTCCACGGCCGGGTCGAACATGTCGTCCAGTCGTTTGATCAGCCCGATCACGTCATCGATGCCCTCAGGGAGGGTGTCGACCTCCAGCAAGGCCATGTCGAGGTCGTCACACACGTCCTCGTGAACCGTGAGCCGCAGTTCGGCCAGCTTGGCGGTGACCCGTTCGCGATCGGCCTTCTCGATGATCAGGCGCTTCTGCTTGATTCCCTTGGTGATCATGATCGTCCTTCCCCAGTCGGCAGACGACTTACAGATGCGCGTCGAGCCGCGTTGATACGACCTTCGGGGAAAATATGTTCCCGAAACTCAGCGTGACAGTCCATGCTTTTTGCGTGAAGTCGCCATCGGTCGTCGATCAGGCACTTGCCGCGCTGCACCTGGCTGATGTGGCCGCCGGACGGGCCGCGCCGGTCGCCGCGGCGGCGGTTCGGCGCGCCGTGCGGGAACGCGACGACCGCGCGGTGTCGATCGCGGAACGGGCGTGGGGACGGGCGTTGCGCCAGACCGGCGACGTCGACGACGCGATCCGGCATCTGCGACGGGCGGTGGCCGCCGCGGAGCGGGTGGGGGCAGCTGACCTCGTCGGCGAGGCCCGGATCCCACTGTCGGCTGCCCTGGTCCAGCGCGGCCGGTCCCGCCAGGCCGTCCGGGAGATCGACGCGGCGGTGGCCGGGCTGACCGACTGCGGCCGGGCACGTGCCCTCGCGCAGCGCGCAGACGTGCTGCACCAGATCGGGCGGTCCGAGGCGGCCCGCGCCGGGTACGCCGAGGCGATCCCGCTGCTGCGGGCCCACGGTGACCAGCTCAACCTCCAGCGGACCCTGGTCAACCGCGGCATCCTGCACACCGAGCTGCACTCCTTCGCCGCGGCGGAGGCCGACCTGCGGGAGGCCGACCGCCTCGCGCGAATGCTGGGCCGGGAGCTGGCGGCGGGCATCATCGCGGAGAACCTGGGGTTCCTGGAGACCATGCGCGGCGATGTTCCCGCCGCCCTCGCCCACCTCGACCGCGCTGAAGCCGCCATCGGCGCGCACGGCGGACAGCTCGGTCCGGTGTTCAGCGACCGCGCCGAACTGCTGCTCTCCGTCGGCGCACCCGCCGAGGCCAAGGCCGCCGCCGCACGCGCGGTCGCCGCGTTCGAACAGCAGCGGCGTGGGCTGCTCGTCCCCGGCGCGCGCCTGCTGCTCGCGCAGACCGCGTTCCGGACCCAGGACTGGGACACCGCGCTCACCCAGGCCAGGCTGGCGCACCGGCAGTTCGTCCACCAGCTCCGCGGTGAGTGGGCGGCGCTGGCCAGGCTGGTGGTGGTGCGAACCGAACTCGCTCGGTCGGCGCGTAGCCGGACCAGCACCGCGTCGCTGCTGGCCATGGTGGCCACCCTCAGCGCCGCGAAGTGGCCCGCTGCCGCCGTGGAGGCCCGGCTCGCCGCCGCCGAAGTGCTGATCACCCGGCGGGACACGGCCGCGGCCAAGCGGCTGTTCACCGAGGCGGCGGCGACGCGAACCCGGGGACCGGCCGCGCTGCGCGCGCGGGGCTGGCACGCCCACGCACTCGCGCGGGACCTCGATGGCGACCGGCGCGGCATGTCGGCGGCGATCCGCAGCGGCCTACGGGTCCTCGATGAGCACAGCACCTCACTCGGCGCCGCGGACCTGCGGGCCTACTCGGCGGCGCACCGGGGCGCGCTGAGCGAACTCGGCTTGCGGGCCGCCCTGCGCGACGGCGGTCCGCGGGCGATCTTCGAGTGGGCCGAGCGCGGCCGGGCCAGCAGGCTGCGCCACCAGTCCCTGCTGCCGCCGGACGATCCGGTTCTGGCCGGGCTGCTCGCGCAGCTGCGCGCGTCCGCCCGAGCAGGCGGCCACGGCCTGACCGACCTGGAGCGCCGCATCCGCGACCACACCCGGTTACACCGCGGCAGTGCGAACCCCACTGTGCTTCCGGTGCCGCTCCCCCGGCTCGCGGCCGCGCTCGGCGACCGGGCGCTCGTCGAGTACTTCCAGCTCGACGGCGTCATGCACGCCCTGACCGTGGTCGACGGCCGAGCGCGTCACCACGACCTCGGTCCGATCGAGCCCATCGACGACCTGGTGCGGCGGCTGCCGTTCGCGCTGCACCGCCTCGCCCGGCACGGCGGGGCCGAGCGGTCGCACGTGGCCGCCGCGAACCTGCTGTCCGACGCCGCCGCTCGGCTGGACGCGCTGGTGCTCGGCCCGATCACGGAACTGGGGAACCGGCCGCTGGTGGCGGTGCCGACCGGGGCGCTGCACAACCTGCCGTGGTCGGTGCTGCCGACCTGCGCGGGCCGACCGGTCACGGTCTCGCCGTCCGCGACCCTCTGGGCCGACGCGCCCGCGCCGGTCGGCGGCACCGCGGCGGCCATCGCCGGGCCGGGTCTGACCGGGGCGCGCGGCGAGGCGGTGGCCGTCGCCGCGATCCACGCGACCAAGGCCCTTGTGGACGATCACGCCACCGTCGAGGCCACGCTCGCCGTCCTGGGGGCGTGCGACATCGTGCATCTCGCCGCGCACGGCAGGCTCACCACCGACAACCCGCTGTTCTCCAGCCTCGGCCTGCACGACGGCCCGCTGGTCGCCTACGACCTCGACCGCCAGGCGCGGGTGCCGCACACGGTCGTACTGGCCTCGTGCGACGGCGGCCGGTCGATGGTGTGCACCGGTGACGAACTGCTGGGCCTCAGCGCCGCGTTCATCGGCCGGGGCACCGCCCGGCTGGTCGCGTCCGTGGTGCCGATCCCGGACGGCGAGACCGCCGAGCTGATGACCGAGTTCCACCGGCTGCTGGTCGCGGGTTCCTCCGCGCCCACCGCGCTGGCGCTGGCCCAGCAGCGGGTCCGCGCGGGCGGCCGCCGGGCGATGGCCGCCGCCGCGGGCTTCGTGTGCGTCGGCGGTTAATTGTGTGACACAAAGGCGGAAGCGGCGACCCCCGCGAGTCGGGTCGCCGCTTCCGGTCGGGGGGATCAGCCGATGGGCTCGATCCAGATACTGCGGAACCGCGGGTTCTCACCAGCGTCGCCGTGGTCCTGCAGGCGGATGGAGCCGAAGTCGGCGCTCTCCGGGATGTTGCCGCCGGTGCCGCCGTCGATGACGGCGTCGTCGTGCACCACGACACCGTTCCAGGTCACGGTGACCCTGGCGTTGTCCACCTTGACACCCGCGCTGTCGAAGCGGGCCGCGCGGAAGACGATGTCGTAGGTCTGCCAGGTACCGGGCGCGGTCGCCATGTTGCGGTCCGGGGCCTTCTTCGAATAGATCGCGCCCGCCTCGTTGTTGGCGAGTGTGGTGTCGCCGAACGATTCGAGCACCTGCAGTTCGTAGCGCTCCTGCAGGTACACCCCGCTGTTGCCGCGCTGCTGGCCGGTGACCGTCGCCGGGTAGTCCGGCTCCAGCCACTCGACGTGCAGCTTGAAGTCGCCGAACCGCTGCTTGGTGCGGATGTCGCCGCCGAGGGACTCGATCGACCCGCCCGCGATCGGCCAGGCGGCCGCGGCGCCGTCGTTCTTCTCCCACGCGGCCAGGTTCGCACCGTCGAACAGGGCGACGCGCTTCGTCGGGGTGACCGTGAGGTTGTCGAGGTTGACGTTCCCGGTGTCGCCCGCGTCGTACTTGTAGGCGATGGTGTTGACCCCGGCCGCGAGAGTCAGCGCCTCCACCTGGATGGCCCAGGTGTCCCAATTCGCGGTCTGGGCCAACCTGGTCCGCTTTGCCTTGGTGCCGTTGACATAGACGGTCAGGTACTTCGCGCCCACAGTCGGATTTCCGCCGTTGGAGTAGCGGATTCCGACGTTGTGGCTGCCCGCGGCGGCCGCGGTGACCTGGAACGCGGTGCTCGCGCCCTGCGTCCCGTACCCGTCGACGAACGCCGACCCGGAGTAGTTCAGGTGATCGGCGTTCGCCTTGGCCCCACCGCTGAGCACCGCGCCCTCGGCCTCGAACGTCGGCGGCTTGGTCACGGTGAGGCTGTCCAGGTTGACGTTGCCCGAGTCGCCGCTGTCGTACTTGTAGGCGATCGAGTTGACGCCCTGGGCCAGCGGCAGATCATCCACCTGGGTCGCCCACGTGTCCCAGTTCGCCGTCGCGGCGAGCGGGACCTGCCGGACCTTGGTGCCGTTGACGTACACGCTGACAGTCTTCGTACCCACCGTCGGATTGCCGCCGTTGGAGTAGCGCAGACCCACGCTGTGCAGACCGGCCGAGGTGGTCGTGACCCGGAACATGGTGCTCGCCCCGACAGTCCCGTACCCGTCGACGAATCCGACACCGGAGTAGTTCTGGTGGTCGGTGTTCACCTTGGCCCCGCCGCTGAGCATCTCGCCCTCGGCCTCGTAGACCAGCGGCTTGGTCACCGTGAGGTTGTCGAGGTTGACGTTGCCCGAGTCGCCGGTGTCGTACTTGTAGGCGATCGTGTTGACGCCCGCGTTCAGGGTCAGCTCATCGGTCTTGGTCGCCCAGGTGTCCCAGTTGGCTGTGGGAACCAACGGGACCTGCCGGACCTTGGTGCCGTTGACGTACACACTGACAGTCTTCGTACCCACCGTCGGATAGCCGCCGTTGGAGTAGCGCAGACCCGCTTCGTAGGTGCCCGCTGACGGCGCGGTCACCTGGAACGTCGTTGTGGCGCCGGGATTGTGGTAACCGTCGACGAACCCGGTACCGACGTAGTTGAGGTGATTGGTGTTCACGGCCGCCCCGGCACTGAGCGCGGCGCTCTCGGCCTCGTAGGTCGGGCTCGCCGATCCGCCACCGACCGCGTTGTTGAGGGTGTACCAGGCCTCGGTGCTCCACAGCGACTGGCCGGACGCGGAGGCGAAGGGGCGCGGCGAGCGCACATACACCACCCGGCCCGCCTTGAGGCCGGCGAACTTGACGGTGACTTTCTTCGCGTCCGCGGACAGCGTCGCCGAGGTGACCGCGAGTGGCTCCTCGTCGACCTTCGGGCCGCCGTAGGCCGACGTCGGTACGTAGCGCCACTGCTTGCCGGTGTACTTGGCGGCCAGGTTGGTCGCGGTCGTGGTCGACAGCGGTTGCGTGTACTCGAACTCGAAGCCGCCGTCGACCGCGCGCATGGCGAGGATGTCGAAGGCGCTCGTCGTGTTCGGGGTCAGCTTCTGCAGGCCGTACTGCAGTTTGCCCGGCTGGCCCCAGTTGCCGCCGGAGCCGATGCCGCCGGTGTAGATGGCGCCGTCGGGGCCGAGGCTGATCCGGTTGACGCCGGACTCGAGTCCCTGGGTGAGGCGGAAGACCGCGCCCTGGTACTCGCCGTTGACCTTCTCCAGGTACGCGCGCTGGATGCCGCCGTAGGTGACGTCACCGAAGAGCATCTGGCCCGCGAACACACCCTCGGTCAGCCGCAGCGGGGTGCTCGGGGAGTTCGCGATCTCGTTCTGCGGCAGCCACAACACCGGCTGGGTCACCGGTTTGGTGTCGAACGGGCCCGCGGGGTTCATGAAGTGGTTGAAGAACCTGTCCTGCTTGATGTGCACCAGCTTGGACGACGGCAGCCAGCCACCCTGGTTGTCCGTGGCGAAGATGTCGCCGTCCGGACCCCAGCCGATGCCGTTGGGCGTGCGCAGACCGCCCGCGACGTACTCGACCGCGCCTGTCGACTTGGCGACCTTGATCGTGGTGCCACGGTTGGGTGCGGGCTGCGGGTCGGTGGACGCGCCGCCGTAGTTGATGGAGACCGACAGGTTCAGATAGAAGAACCCGTCCTTGTACAGCAGGCCGAACGCGAACTCGTGGAAGTTGCCGCCATAGGGCCAGGTCGCCACCGTGCGGTAGGTGTCGGTCACCTCGTCGCCGTTGGTGTCGTTGAGTTCCACGAGCCGGTGCTTCTCCGAGACGTAGAGCTTCCCGTCGACGTACTTGACGCCCATCGGCTCACGCAGGCCGCCCGCGACCTTCTTCGTCGTCACCTGAGCAGGTGTGGTGGAGCCGGTGACGTTGCCGAGCAAGTAGACCTCGCCGAGCACGTTGTCGGTGCCGCCCCAGGTGGTGATGGCGAGCCTGCCGTCCGGCAGCCAGTCCATCGCGCTGACCTGTGGCTGGAAACCGGTCGGCCGCAGGTCGGTCAGGGTGTAGCCAGGGTGCACCGAGGTCAGCGGCAGCCCGTCGCCAGGCGAGTCCATGACGCCCTCGCACTCCTTGCGACCAGGGGCGGTCACCCGCACCACGTCCGCTTCCGTGCTCAGCACCGAGTTCGGCACCAAGCTGAACGCGCTCGCACCCGGCGGCCGCCACTCCAACCGCAGCCGCTGCGCGTAGAGGTGGTCGAAGTGGTCGATCCGCAAGGCGTGGTAGCCGGTGGCCAGGTTGATCGACCCGTCGACGGTGACCACGCCGTGCCTGCCGTCGTTGGTGATCACGACGGTGTTGTCGATCGTCAGCTTGGAGCCGTCGTCACTGGCGAGCCGGAACGTGTGGCTGCCCGCGGTGGCGATGTGGATGTTCGCGGTGACCTCGGTGGCGAACTTGTCCACGAGCCCGAAGTCGGCGTCGGCGGTGAAGTCGATCGTGGGCATGAGCTTGTCGACGTTCGGGGTCTGGCCGGGTTTGAGGGTGCACAGCTTGCTCAGCTCGACTTGCAGGTCGTAGGTGCGCAGGGTGACGCCGGGTTGTTGCGGTGGCAGGTCGGCTTGAGCTGCTGTCGGAAGGACTATGGCGGATAGAGAGGCGACCATCGCTGTTAGCAGAACCAGACGAGGGCGCGTTTGTACGCGCGGGGACATGTGGTCTCAATCCTTTCGGAATGTGCAGGGTGACCGGGGGCGCGAATCTCTTGGGGCGTCCGCGTCAGGGGTTCGCGGATGAGTTGGTACTTACGGCCGATCGCGGCGGGGACTGCCTTCCCTGCCACGATCCAGTGCGTCTCCGGGTTGCGGGCGCATTAAGCATCCTAAGTGGGTTTTGATCAGAGTCAACCAAAAGATGTCCGTCATGTTGCTGATATTTCACGTCTTTTGGTTGCTAGGCGCCGGAAGTGGTCTGACGTCATAGGAATGGCGGTGGCGCGAATGCGGGTTATTGGTTGCTTGCGCACCATCGGGTGCGGGGCTTCGGTTTGGGTGGGTGGTTGACGATGCTGCTCAGGCGCGGGGTGCGGGCTTGGGCGGGGTGGTTGACGGTGCTGTTCAAGCGATCTTGTGACGAACGGTTTGTCGGCGTCGAGCAGGTGGTCCGGCGTTGAATTAGGGTGGGGCATGGTCGAACGCACGCCCGCAGAAGTGACCAATCTGGACCGCTACGGGAGCCCCGCGCTGGACTGGAGCCGGGCCGACGCGGCGCTGGCGGCGGGCCCGCCCGGCGGCACCTTCTTCCTCGGCACGACCGGACCGGACAGCCGTCCGCACGCCGCGGGCACTGGCGCGGTCTGGTTCGACGGCGACGTCTGGATCGTCAGTGGGCCGGGCACGCGGAAGTCGCGCAACCTGGCCGCGAATCCGGCCTGCACCGTCTCGGCGGCCCTGCCGGGAATCGATATCGTCATCGAAGGCGCGGCGGCTCGGGTGACCGACCCGGCGACCCTTGAGCGCCTGGCCGCCCACTACCGCGACCAGGGCTGGCCCGTCGAGGTGGACGGCGACGCGTTCACCGCCCCCTACAGCGCCCCCAGCGCGGGCCCGCCACCCTGGCACCTCTACACGATCACGATCCACACCGCCTTCGGCGTCGCCACCGCCGAACCGAACGGCGCGACCCGCTGGCGCTTCGAGGACTGACCAAGCGATCCTGTGGGATCAGCTGTTCGGGTTGACCATGGAACCCGCCAGCACAAGCAGAGTGATCACAGCGAGCGTGGCCGCCAGCGTCGCGACGAATCGCCTGATCTTGCCGATGCCCTCGCCGCGCCCAGGCAGGAAGGCGGCCAGCAGGCCCGCCACGACTCCCGCCGCGGCCACCGGCAGCAGGACGAACGCGTTCGAACTGTCGATCGGGAGCACCGCTGTCGCGTCGTACAGCGCGATGACCAGCGCGGGCAAGCCGATCAAGGCACCGCCGACCGCGGCGACCAGGGTGAACGTCTCCTGCGCCTGCGCGTCCCTGGCGACCGACACACTGGTTGTGGCGGAAAGGATCTGGTGCATCAGCGTCGTCTCCTCGGCCAGCAGCTGGTCCATCGCCTTGCACTGGCGAACCCCCGCGTCGAGGATCGGGAACCAAGGCCTGCGGCGGGCCCGGATGGCGCCGTTGCGGCGCGGCAGCGTCGGATCCTGCAGCCGCCGCTGGGCGTGGTAGGCGGCCGCGTCACTGCGCCAGCTGCTGAGACCGTCCCACCAGCCCTCGGTGGCCTCGTCACGTGCGCGGCTCACCGCCACGGTCAGCTCGACGAGGTCGGCGAGGACGTGCTCCAGGTCGTGCGTCCGTAATCGGCGCAGGTTGGCGCCGATCACGCGTTCGAGCTCGTAGCGCATCGCGCGCACGGTGTAGACCTCGTTGCGGGACGACTCGGCGATCGCCTTGGCGACCATCGTGGCGCGGCCCTCCCCCGCAGTAGGGATCGTGTGCCGGTTGTTGGTCAGCCAGTCTGCCAACAGTTCCTGGAGCTGGTCGACCTCGGAGACCATGCGCCAGTTGTGGTCGGTGGCGCTCAGCCTGCCGTCGTCGCGGCGCGGCCGACGACGACGACGGCCGCGCGGAACCTCCTTGCCCGGCGAGGCCAGCCACATCGCCTTCGCGAGCACCCGAACGACCGGGGCGCGCTGCGGGTCGACCGTCACTTGGCAGCGACCGATCACCATCAGCCTGCCCGAACCCGTGTCCACGACCGCCAATAGCGGCGCGGTCCGGAACGCCGTGCCGCGTGCCAGCGGTCCGGGATCCGCGGACTCGGCCCGCACGACATCGGGTGGAACAACCTCAAGGTGGACATGTAGTCCGGTATGCCGTCCAGACGGATCATCGTCAGGCCCGCAGAGGATCTTCACCAGATCCGGTTCGCGCACGGTCACATGATCATTCTATCGCGAAGATCAAGACCGGTGGGGCGGCGAATCCGATACCCGTTCCGGCGTAACGGCTTACTCCGGCCGGGTCTTTGTGGCAAGCCCCAGCGCTATTCGGCGGACGGGGAAGCCGTTTCCCACGCGAACCCGTCCGGGTCCGTGAATGGAGTGGCAGCGCCGGTGATGGCGATTCGGTGTGACCCACTTCCGTTCGGCGAGACGCCCGCGTCCTTCGCAAGGGCCTTGCGTCCGTAGAGGGCCAGTTTGATCGTGCTCCCGGGAGTGGCGAATTCGACGTACTTGCGACCGAAGCTCTTCGCCACCGCGAATCCGTGTTCGACGTAGAACTTCTTGCTGACGGCCACATCCGCGACTCCCAGCAGCAGCACGATGTCGTCGATTCGCTTGGTCGCCGGGCCGGTGTCCTTCTTGGACGATGTGGCGACCTTCCAGATCGACCCGTCCGGCGCCTGGATGACGCCGCCGTAGCCCCAGAACGATTTCGCGACCGGCTTCAGTGCCGTGGCGCCCGCGTCGATGGCGGCGCCGATGAGTGCCTTGACGTCGGCGGGTTGGGCGACCGTGAGTGACAGGGTGAACGCGCGGAAGCCGGTCGTCGGTGCGTCTGTCGTCCGCAGCCGCACCTGACCGTCCAAACCGAACGCGGTGGCGTAGAAGTCGTTGTGGAGACTGGGGTCGGCCACTTCGAGGGTGACCGAGCTGATGGCGGTCATGGCAGTTCCTTCAACCGAGGTGATGTCCATATCGGTCACGTTAGTTGCGCTGCGCGACCGGGTGCTTCTCGATTCCTGACCGGTCTGGGCGAGCGGGTCGAGCAGGTGTACAACTGCCTTGAGAAGTCCTGGAGGTGCCTGATGGTGGACGTCATCGGCCTCGTCGACGAGGGCTTGGGCAATTCCGCCTACCTCCTCGATCTCGGCGACGGTCGGGCCATGGCCGTCGATGTCAGCCTCGACCTGCGCGAGGTGTCGCGAGCGGCCGGTCGCCGCAGGCTGACGATCGCGTTCGCCGCCGATACCCATCTGCACGCCGACTTCCTCTCCGGAGCGCGGCAGCTGTCGGCGACCGAGGGCACCCAGGTCCTGGCGTCCGCGGCGGGACACCGCGAGTTCGCCCACCGCGGCCTGCGCGACGGCGACGAGGTCGACCTTGGCGGGCTGCGGCTGCGGGCGCTCGGGACGCCGGGCCACACGCACGAGCACCTCTCGTTCCTGCTGCTGGACGGCGACCGGCCGGTCGGGGTGTTCACCGGCGGCTCGCTGATCGTGGGCGCCGCCGCGCGGACCGATCTGGTCTCGCCGGACCAGACCGAGGAACTCGCCCGCGCGCAGTACGCCTCGCTGCGGCGGCTGGCCGAGCTGCCGGACGACGTGGCGGTCTGGCCGACCCACGGCGCCGGGTCGTTCTGCTCGGCCCCGCCCGGCGCGGACCGGGTCAGCACGATCGGCCAGGAGAAGGCGACGAATCAGCTGCTGGCCATGCCGGACGAGGACTCGTTCGTCGCCGCGCTGGCGGACTCGCTCGGCAGCTTCCCGGCCTACTTCCGCCGGCTGGCCGAGGTCAACCGCCGCGGTCCCGACCTCCTCGACCAGTCGCCCGCGCTGGCGCCGCTGGACGTCGGCTCCTTCCGCGCACTGCTGGCCGACGGCGCGAACCTGGTGGACGCGCGGCCCGCTGCCGACTTCGCCGCCGCGCACGTGCCGGGCGCGCTGTCCATCCCGCTGCGGCCCGCGTTCGCCTCCTGGCTGGGCTGGCTCGTCCGGCACGACCGGCCGCTGGTGATCATCCGGGGGCACGAGCAGGACCCAGCCGAGATCGCGTGGCAGGCGGCCAAGATCGGGTACGCCGACCTCGCCGGGGAACTGGCGGGCGGCATGGACGCCTGGACCGCGGCGGACCAGCCGACGGCGAGCACCCGGGTGATCGGCCCGGACCAGGTCACCGGCCGGGTGCTGGACGTCCGTCAGGCGGCGGAGTTCACCGCGGGACACCTGCCTGGCGCCGCCCACGTCGAACTCGGCGACCTGCCCGGTCACGCCGCCGACATCGACACGGGTCCGCTGGTGGTGATCTGCGGACACGGCGAACGCGCGATGGGCGCGGCGAGCGTGCTCGAACGCGCGGGCCACCGCGACCTCACGGTCGTCATCGGCGGCGGCACCGCCGACTGGGGCGCGGCGACCGGCCACCACCTGGTGACCGGCGGGTGAGCGCGTCGACCGAACCGCGGCTGGGGATCCGCGCGAACCTCGCCCAGTTCAGCCTGCTCGTCGCGGTGAACGCCCTGGTCGGCGGCGTGCTCGGGCAGGAGCGCGCCGTCCTGTCGCCCATGGCCGAGCAGGTCTTCCACCTGACCGGCTACACCTTCGTGCTGACCTACGTGCTGGCCTTCGGCCTGACCAAGGCCGCCACCAACTACCTCGCGGGCACGCTGTCCGACCGCTACGGCCGCAAGCCGGTCCTGGTCGCGGGCTGGCTGGTTGCCCTCCCGGTGCCGCTGATGCTGATCTGGGCTCCGTCATGGGGCTGGGTCGTGGCCGCCAACGTGCTGCTCGGGATCAACCAGGGCCTCACGTGGTCCACCACCGTGATCATGAAGATCGACCTCGCGGGCCCGGACCGCCGCGGCCTGGCCATGGGCATGAACGAGGCGGCCGGGTACCTCGCGGTCGCGGTGACCGCGGTCGCCACCGGCTACCTGGCCGCCCGCCACGGGCTGCGGCCCGCGCCGTTCCTGCTCGGCCTGTCCTACGCGGCGCTCGGCCTCGGCCTGTCGGTGTTCCTCGTGCGCGAGACCCGCGACCACGCCCGGCTTGAGGTCGCCAACGTCGGGGATCAGGTGCGCACCGACCGGCAGGTCTTCGTCGACACCAGCCTGCGGGAACCAGCGCTGTCGGCGAGCAGCCAGGCCGGGATGGTCAACAACCTCAACGACGGGCTCGCCTGGGGCCTGTTCCCGATCCTGTTCGCGGGCGCCGGACTGTCGGTGTCCCGGATCGGGATCCTCGCCGCGCTCTACCCAGCCGTGTGGGGCCTCGGGCAGTTGGTCACCGGCCCGCTGTCGGACCGGTGGGGCCGCAAGCACCTGATCACCGCCGGGATGCTCGTGCAGGCGGGCGCCCTCGCCACGACCGCCGTCGCCGACACGTTCGCGGTCTGGGCCGTGGCGGCGGTCGTGCTCGGCGCGGGCACAGCGATGGTCTACCCGACCCTGCTGGCCACCATCGGCGACGTCGCCCACCCGGCCTGGCGGGCCCGCGCCGTCGGCGTCTACCGGCTCTGGCGTGACGGCGGATTCGCCGTGGGTGCCGTGCTGTCCGGCGTCGTGGCCGATCTCGCGGGCATCCGGGCCGCGGTGTGGGTCGTCGCGGCCATCACAGCGGCTTCGGGCCTGGTGGTCGCGGTCCGCATGTACGAGACCCACCCTCGGACGGAAACTACCTATCGTCACGAGTGAGTGACGGCCCGTGTGAGCCAGGTGGAACACATCGGGCTGATCGGTGACCGTCTGTACAGCGCGGCCGGTAGGTGCCGGGACCACGGAGGGAGTTTGACCCTGAGGCGGGTGACGCACCCGCCGTCCGGTTCCGGTGTCAACGCCGATCTGCCATGGTGGAGAACGGCCGAAAAAATGCCGTTTCAATTCAGGAGTGATCCCGTGAACCGGGATGTTTCCGTTTCGACATTATCCGAATGAGGCCTGTCGCGCGCACCGCGCCGCGGCCATCGGAATCACCGTTTCCACGAAAGGAATGATCGCGCAATGGCTACCCTCGTGAAGGACGACTCCCTCCAGTTCCAAAAGGCTCGCGAAGTCTTCGTGACGAAGCGGCGTGCGGTCCCTGGCCAGCGCAAGTCCGAGGACGACGACAAGACGATCTACGACACCGAGAAGGCCGGTCAGGGCGCGCTGAACGAGCTCGAACAGGAGCTGTCACCCGAGCACCAGAAGATCGCGTCGGAACAGCGGAAGAACATGCTCGACCTGATGGGCGTCGGATCCTCCTGGCTGCGCTGGCAGGCCGAGGAGCAGGGAAACCCGGGGATCGTGTTCGACCCGAAGTACCTGATGGAGATGTACAGCAGCCTCCCCCTGCTGGCCTACACCGGGGCGAAGAAGCAGGCCTACTCACAGAAGATCAGGTCCGTCGAGATCTCGGCGTCGTTCCTGAGCCAGCTCATCGGCTTCACCGTCGCGGCGGGCACCGGCCTTGCCGACTTCCGCACGTTCCTCACCGACCTGCAGGGCGGCATCAAGGCAGGCGTGACGATCACCGACAAGCCGTACTCCACCTTCACCACGGCGATGGTCTACGTCATGGACCAGGCGACCAAGGATCTCGAGATCCGGCTCGACGGCTACATGGTCAACTTCAACGCGTCCAGCACCATCGTCAAGACCAACTGCGCCAGCGTCGAGGTGGTCGATATCGAGTTCCAGTACCAGTACGTGCGGGCTCCGTTCCTTTACCACAAGCTGGACAACCCGGAAACGAAGAAGTTGTGGGACGACTTCATCAACGACGCGGACAAGGACGACCTGGAGCGGGCGAAGAACAAGTTCAAGAAGAAGTCCATCGAGCCGAAGCTGTAGGCCGGAGGGGCGAGACCGATGTCTGGACGCGACTCTGACCTGCTCGTGCGGACCACCGCGTTCCGGTCCGCGACGGACCACGTCGAGCAACTGCCGTTCACCGTCTACGACGGCGGGCTGGTCGGCTGCGTGCTCGCGTGCCAGGCCGGGCTGCCGGACCGCGCGGGCGCCTTGGCTCCCCGGAAGCTGGCGCTCACGTTGCTCGGGCTGCTGTCGGCGAACGTGCCGGAGAGCGCGTCGGCGGCCAAGAAGGAGGTGTACGACCCCCTTCAGTGGATCGCGGTGCTCAACCAGATCCCGTTCACCCTCCCGCGCGGCGCGCAGCAGTCCCACGCCGCCGGGGAGTCGGCGACGCCGAAGGAGGTGCTGGGCTTCACCGCCGACCCGGCCGCCACGGCGTTCGCCACGGACGACGCCGTCTTGCGCCGCATGCTGTCGCGGTCGGGCGGCGCCGCGTTGCGGGGTGCGTTCGCCCCGGGAGCCCCGCCGTTCACCGCAACCACGGCGGCGGGCGTGGTGCGGATGGACCGCCAGACGAGGGCGACGGAGGTGCTCGTGCGGATCACGTCGGCGAAGCTCACCGCCGCCGACCACTCGATCTCGGACATGTGGAACCGGTCGGTGTGGGACCTGGCGTTCTTCACCGCGGACCTGTTCACCGAGACGACGCTGTTCAACCTGGAGGCACTGAAGGACCCGACGCACCTGCGTCAGTGGGAGGAGTTCATCAACGAGGCGGCCGTCGACGACGTGACGAACGCCGAACTCTTCTGCGACACCACGATGACCCGCTGATCGTCGAGCGGAGCGGGGCCACCATCTCCGGGGAGGTGGTGGCCCCGCTCATTCCGACTAGTGGTTACGACCGCTAGAAGCCCAAGGGAATGAGTTCGGCGGCCGAGGCCCACGGGCCTCGGTTGCCCGCCTCGCTGAGGACCCGGACTCGCACATACCGCGCGATCGTCGCCGTGAAGGCGACGGTCTTGGCGACAGCCGAATCGGGGAAACTCCCGGACGACACGGTCTGCCAGGTCGTCCCGTCCGTGCCCAGCGCCACCTCGTAGCTCCCGAACCGGCCGTTCGCTCCCCCGTCCTGCCTGGGCAGATAGGTCAGGCCGGTGACGGTGCGCGCGCTGCCGAGGTCGAGGCGGACCTCGTGCGGCGGCTGGGCAGGCGAGGTCGACCACCGGGTGTGCCAGAACGTCGTGGTGGTGTTGTCCACCGCGTTGCGCGCGGCGCCGTTCTCACCCGCGGTCTCCTCGCTGCTGGCGTAGGACACGACGCTCGGCAGGCGAGCCGAGGTGCCGCGGCCCATGACGGGGTCGCTCGTGCTGGGTGCGCCCGTCTCCATGTGTCCGGCGAAGCGGCGCACGAAGCCGTCGGTGGTGTTCGCGGAAGCGGTCAGTTCGTACCAGTGGCTGGTGGCCGCGATGGAGAAGGAACGTTCGTCGGTGGTGTTGGCGGCCAACGGATAGGTAACCGGGGTGCCACTCCCCTGGGTGATGGTGATGACGCAGGCGACACTGCCGCTGTTGACCATCTTCAGGTACACCTTGCCCTCGGTCGGCGCGTACCGCAGGGTGACCTCCGGGTTCGCGTTGCCCGCGGTGGTCGCGGTGACGCGGTTGCCCGCGAACCGGCGGACGAAGCCGTTGGGGCCGTGGGCGGTGAGATCGTAGGAGCCCGTCGGCGTCCCACTGACGAACGAGTCGGTCAGCGACTTGCCTGCCTCGACGGTGTACCGCCACGGCCCGTCGGTGCGGAACTGGTTGGCGTAGATGGAGATCTGCGCGCCCGCGGTGCCGGCGTTCACGAAGTCGAAGTACACCGCGCTGGAGGTGACCCTCGCGTTGACCGCCAGGTTGTACGGCAGCGGCCGGGCAGGACGGACACCAGGTTCCTGGACGGGGACCGCCTGGGTCGCGGGCGGGGTGCGGAACGTGCCGCGCGGGCCGCTCGACGGCGCGGGCACCGGCAGGGTCGGATAGGTCGGCACCGCGGTGTTCAAGTCCATGGTCGAGGTCAGGTCGCCGCACACCGCGCGCCGCCACTGGGTGATGTTGGGTTCAGCCACCCCGGTGACCTTCTCCAGGAATTTCAGCACCGACGTGTGGTCGAAGACCTCCGAGCAGACGTAGCCGCCGCGGGTCCACGGCGACACGATAATCATCGGAACCCGCGCGCCGAGGCCGATCGGCTGGCCGGAGACGATCTCGTCGGCGAACGGGACCGTCGACATGCCGTCCGAGCCGTCGCCGACGACCGGCGGGGTCGGGGCGGGCATGTGGTCGAAGAAGCCGTCGTTCTCGTCGTAGTTGAGGATGAAGACGGTCTTGTTCCACACGTTCTGGTGCGACGCGAGCACGTCGAGCAGCTTGCTGGTCAGCACCGCGCCGTTGGCCGGGCCGTTGCTGGAGTGCTCCGACTCGTTGGTGTTCGGCACGAGCCAGGACACCGCGGGCAGGGTGTCGGCGACGACGTCGGCCGAGAACGCGGCGAGCAGATCACCGGAGCGCTCGCGGCGCAGCGCCCGGTCGTAGAGGGCGCGCTCGGCGGTGGTCAGCGTGGCGACGCCTTGGGCCAGCTGGTTGAGCATAGTGGTCTGAGTAGTGCTCGAAGCCCCGCGGAGGACGTCGTAGAACTTCTCGATCTTGGTGTAGCTGGTCTTGGACAGAGCCTTCTTCGCTACGTCCACAAAGGTCTTGAAGTATTCCAGCGAGTTGTCGGTGAAGTTGTCCCACTCCTGGTACACCCGCCAGGACACGCCCGCGGCCTGCAGCCGTTCGGCGTAGGTTCCCCAGGTGTAGCCGGTGTGGTCGGGATTGCCGTACGGCGCGTTGCCGGTCGCCCTGGTGGTGCCGTCCGGCTCGTAGCCGATCTTCCCGGAGAACAGGTGGTTGCGGTTGGGGTTGGTCGGACCCATCTCCGCGCAGTGGTAGGCGTCGCAGATGGTGAACGCCTCGCTGAGCGCGTAGTAGAACGGCAGGTGCTCACGCCGGTAGCCCGACATGGTGTTGGTCTTCTTGTTGGGCACCCATGCGTCGTTGCGGCCCTTGTTCCACGCCGCATGGCCGTCCGACCAGCCGTGTGGGGTGCCCGCCATGTGGTAGTCGCTCACCGCGTACGGCAGGACGTAGCCGTCCGGGTGTCCGTCCTGCAGGTTCGACGTGACGGTGCACGGCTGGTGGAACACCGACCGGCCAGTGGAGAGCTTGAGCGCGTTGGGGTCGTTGAAGCCCCGAACCCCGCGCAGGGAACCGTAGTAGTGGTCGAACGAGCGGTTCTCCTGCATAAGGATCACCACGTGTTCGATGAGTTCGAGTCCTCCGGTCGGCGCGGCGGCGGCCATCGCCTGGCGGACGCTCAGCGGCAGCAGGGCGAACACCCCAGCGCCCGCGCCCAGACCGAAGAAGGTACGGCGGTCCATGGTCTTCCTCTCTGATACAGCAGGGGGATCAGGGAAGCGAATCGGGACCGACCAGTCCTCAGTAGACTGAGTCGACCTGGTCGGGGATGACGTGTCCGGCGTCATCGACGGCGGGACGGCTGCGGCCCGCCGAGTCGGTTGAACCACTGGTGGCGCAGGGATACGGCTTGGTCTGCTGGGACTTGGGCTGGATGAACATCGGGTTGACGATCCAGCGGCCGTCGGCGTCGTGGTAGGCGTGGCACATCAGCTCGGTCTTGTTCCGGTTGACCACCAGGCGAAGCGCGGTCGCGTCGCGGACGAAGGTGAGGTCGGTGGTCGAGTCGCCGGCGGCGAACACGGGACGCTTGTCGTCGGCCTGCCGCTGGTAGGCCGCGGCGCCACGCACGCCGTAGATCTCCTCGTTGATCCAGCAGCGCTTGCCGTCGAGGTAGGTGATCACGCTGTCGGCGCCGTCCGGGACGTCGCCGCAGCCGCGCAGCCGGTGGGTGAGCCTGCCCGCGGCGGCCACGTTCCGGATGCCGACGACCCGGTTGCGCGCGATGCCGACGCCATCGGCCCACACTTCGACGATGTGCTGGGGCGAGGCCGACACGACCCAGAGGTCGAAGCCCGCGCGCCGAAGGGCGCCGATCAGGTCCCGCTGCTGGTCGTAGTAGCGCACCCAGCCGGTGACGTCGCGGGTGCCGACGCGCTGCGTGGCGCCGATCGGCGCGGACAGGTTCTCCGTGCGCGCCGCGGCGGCGAAGCCTCGGACGTCGGCCGGGGTCCAGCCCGCTAGGAGCTGGGCGAGCCAGGCGTAGGCGGGTTCCATCCGCCGGAAGTCGTGACCGCCGAACGCGGGGGCTCCGACGGTCGTCGCCGCGGTGGAGTAGACCGCGAGGATCTCGTCCGCGCACACGGTGTGCGTGCTCGTCGGCAGGGGTCGACCCACGCCCGCCGCGGTCCCGCACGCGGTGCGCAGCGCGGTCGCGGCGGCGGGTGTCAGGTAGCGGCTGGTCAGTGCCCAGTCGGCGGGTTGACGCACGATGTCGTTGCGCAGCGCCCAGAACAGGGTCGCATCGCCGACGTCGTTGCGCACAACCGTGTTGTCCCAGTCGAACACGGCGACCGGCCTGCGCCCGTGGGCGCCGCAGCGGCCGTACTCGGCGAGCAGGGCGTCGAGGCGCTGCCGGTTCTCGCCGTGCCAGGCCAGATTCGGGTCGAGTGTCACGCAGTCCGGCCCCGGCGCGGCGACGACGGCGGGCGCCGCTGTGCAGACCAGCGCGGAGAGTGCGAGAGTGATGGTGCCCAGGAGATGACGTACGCGCATGAGCTGTCCCTTCCGGTGACAGACTGGCGGGTGCAGGGGACACGTCAATGGGCCGTCAAAGGACCATTAAACCGTCTGGCATGACAGCTTGAACCTTGCGAGGGCGTGACGTCAAGGGCCTAAATACGAAGGTATTAGACCTTTAAACAATCATCTCCGCTTGTTCAGCAGAGGAAGCCACGCAGCAGCGACGCGGTGCCTTCCGCGTGCTCGGCCATCTCGCGGCGCGCGACCTCGGGGTTTCCGCCGAGGATCGCGGTGACGATGGCGGTGTGCTGTGCGTTGGAGTGGTCGATATTCGGCTGCAGCAGCGGAATCCGGTCGAGCAGGCCGTCGATCCGCATCCGGCAGTCGGCCATGGCGCTGGTCAGCGCGGTCGACCCGGTCGACTCGGCGATCGCCAGGTGCAGGCGGGCGTCGCGGCGGCGGTAGCTGTCGAGGTCCGCGGCGGCGGACTCGGCGAGGGCGTCGCTGAGGTGGCGGCGGTCCTGCGGGGTCAGCGGCCGGGCGGCGGCCAGTTCGGCGGCCCCCGTCTCCAGGACGTGGCGCAGCGACAGGGTGTCTTCGAGGTCGTCCGGGTCGATCGCGGAGTCCCCGGTCGGCGGCGCGGGCCGCACGTCGTTGACGAACGTGCCGCCGTAGCGGCCGCGGCGGGACTCGACGTACCCGGTGTCGGCCAGCACGCGGATCGCCTCGCGCACGGTCACCCGGCTCACGCCGAGGCGCTCGGCCAGCTCACGTTCCGGGGGCAGCCGGGCGCCCGCCTCGACGACGCCGAGGCGGACCGCCTGCAGCAGGCGTTCCACGGTCTCCTCGAACGCGTTTCCCGCTCTCACGGGTCGGAAGAGGGCCGCACTGGCCTGCACGCTCATCGTTTACTCACCCCTTCTACAACGGCGTCACGTAGGCCCCCGAGATCCCACCGTCCACGAGGAACTGCGACGCGGTGATGAAGGACGCGTCATCACTGGCCAAGAATGCCACAGCGCCCGCGATCTCGTCCGGGTCGGCGAACCGGCCGACCGGGACGTGCACCAGCCTGCGCTGGGCCCGCTCCGGATCCTTGGCGAACAGCTCCCGCAGCAGCGGCGTGTTCACCGGCCCGGGGCACAGCGCGTTGACCCGGATGCCCTCGCGGGCGAATTGCACGCCCAGCTCGCGGCTCATGGCCAGCACTCCGCCCTTGGACGCGGTGTACGAGATCTGCGAAGTCGCCGCGCCCATCACCGCGACGAACGACGCCGTATTGATAATCGAGCCCTTACCCTGCTTGAGCATGTGCGGCAGCGCGTACTTGCAACACAGGTAGACCGAGGTCAGGTTGACCTCCTGGACCCGCCGCCACGCGTCGAGCCCGGTGGTGAGGATCGAGTCGTCGTCCGGCGGGGAGATCCCCGCGTTGTTGAACGCGACGTCGACCGACCCGAACTCGGCGACCGCGGTGTCGAACAACGCCTTGACCTGCTGTTCGTCGGTCACGTCGGTGTGCACGAACAGGCCGCCGACCTCCTCGGCCGCCGCCTTGCCCGCCACATCGGACACGTCGGCGACCACGACGGTCGCACCCTCCTTGGCCAGCCTGCGCGCCGAGGCGAGGCCGACCCCGCTCGCTCCCCCGGTGACCACGGCCACCCTGCCGTCGAACCGTCGCATATCGGTCATCCCTCCGTGTTGATGAAGACGTTCTTGGTCTCGGTGAACGCCGCCAGGGCGTCCGGGCCGAGTTCGCGGCCGAGTCCGGACTGCTTGAACCCGCCGAACGGCGTCGAGTAACGCACCGACGAGTGCGAGTTGACCGACAGGTTCCCGGCGTCGATCGCCCTGGCCACCCGCAGCGCGCGGCCGACGTCGCTGGTCCAGATCGAGCCGGACAGGCCGTAGTCGGTGTCGTTCGCCTTGGCTATCGCGTCGGCCTCATCGTCGAAGGGGATCACCGCGACGACCGGGCCGAAGATCTCGTCGGCGGCCAGCGGGTCCCGCACGCTTCCGGGTGTCACGACCGTCGGCGGAAACCAGAAGCCCGGCCCGGCGGGCGACGAGCCCTGGAACGCGATCGGCGCGCCCAGCGGCAGGTAGGACCGGACCTTGGCTCGGTGCGTCGCGGAGATCAGCGGACCCATCTCGGTCGACTCGGCCGCCGGGTCGCCGACGACCACGCCGCGCACCGCCGGTTCCAGCAGTTCCATGAACCGGTCGTGGACCGACCGCTGCACCAGGATCCGCGACCGGGCACAGCAGTCCTGGCCCGCGTTGTCGAACACCCCGTACGGCGCGCGGGCGGCGGCCAGTTCGATGTCGGAGTCGACGAAGACGATGTTGGCGTTCTTCCCGCCCAACTCCAGCGTCACCCGCTTCACCTGGGCCGCGCAGCCCGCCATGATCCGCTTGCCGACCTCGGTCGACCCGGTGAAGACGATCTTGCGCACCGCGGGGTGGTCCACGAACCGCTGCCCGACCACGGCGCCCCGGCCGGGCAGGACCTGGAACACGTCGTCGGGGATCCCCGACTCCCTGGCCAGCTCGGCCAGGCGCATCGCGGTGAGTGGGGTCAGTTCGGCGGGCTTGAGCACGACGGTGTTCCCGGCCGCGAGCGCCGGGGCGAAGCCCCAGGCCGCGATCGGCATCGGGAAGTTCCACGGCACGATCACCCCGACCACGCCCAGCGGCTCGGCGAAGGTGACGTCGATGCCGCCCGACACCGGGATCTGCCTGCCGAACAACCGCTCCGGCGCCGCCGCGTAGTACTCCAGCACGTCCCGGACGTTGCCCGCCTCCCACCGCGCGTTGCCGATGGTGTGGCCCGCGTTGGCGACCTCCAGTCGGGCGAGGTTCTCCAGATCGGCGTCGACCGCGTCGGCGAACCGGCGCAGGAGCCGGGCCCGGTCGGCGGGCGCGACCGCCCGCCAGGCGGGGAACGCCGCCGCCGCCCGCTCGATCGCCGCGTCGGTCGCCTCGACGCCGAGCAGGTCGACCACGGCCACGACCTGCTCGGTGGCCGGGTTGATCACATCGAACGTCGCTGTCATGCCTTCTCCTTGCGGTAGCGCTCCGCCGCGGCGACCAGGGCCGCGAAGAGCCGCACATCATCGGACTGCTGCTCGGGATGCCACTGCACACCGATGACGAACCGGTCCCCCACCGCCTCGAGCGCCTCGACCGTCCCGTCCGCGGCCCAGCCGACCGGGCGCAGACCCGGCCCGAGGTCCGCCACCGCCTGGTGGTGGTAGCAACGCGCGGTGGTCTCGGGGCCGAGGATGTCGGCGACCCGGCTGCCATCGGCCAGGCGGACAGTGGACTCGCCGAAGGTCGCGACCGCGGGCTGGTGGTCGGTCGTGCCCACCGACTCCGGCAGGTGCTGGGTGAGCGTGCCACCGAACGCGACGTTGATCAGCTGCATCCCGCGGCACACCCCGAGTACCGGGACGCCCGCGATGATCGCGGCGTCGAGCAGGTCGAACTCGGCGGCGTCGCGCCCCGGCCTGCTCACGGTCGTCGTGTGGGCGGGGGCGCCGTAGCGGGCCGGCTCGATGTCCGGCCCGCCGACCAGCACGAGCCCGTCGATCACACCGGCCAGCTCAACGGCGTCGCCGAACGGCAGGAGTACCGGAACGCCACCCGCGGCGGACGTCGCGTCGACGTACTGGCGGTGCAGGACGACCGCCGCGGTCTCCCACACCCCGAACCGCGCGTACTCCAGGTAGGTGGTGAGCCCGATGACCGGCTTAGAGGCGCTCGAAAGCACGGAACCTCTCCCAGTCGGTGACCGCGGCGTCGTAGGCGGCGAGTTCGACGCGGGCGGCGTTGAGGTAGTGGTCGACGACGTCGTCGCCGAAGGCCAGCCGGGCGGTCTTGCTGGTGGACAGCTGCTCGGCGGCGTCGCGCAGGGTCGTCGGCACGGTCGGCTTCGCCGAGGCGTAGGCGTTGCCGCTGAACTCGGGCTCCAGCGGCAGCTCGTTGTCGATGCCGTGCAGCCCGGCCGCGATCAGCGCGGCGACGGCCAGGTACGGGTTGACGTCGCCGCCCGGCACCCGGTTCTCCACCCGCAGCGAGTCGCCGTGGCCGACCACCCGCAGCGCGCACGTCCGGTTGTCCACGCCCCAGGCGATCGCGGTCGGCGCGAAGCTGCCCGGCACATAACGCTTGTAGGAGTTGATGTTGGGCGCGTAGAAGTAGGTGAACTCGCTCAGACACGCCAGCTGGCCCGCGAGGAAGTGGGTCATGAGCTTGGAGAAGCCCTCGGCGGAGTCACCGGCCAGCACCGCGTCGCCTTCGGTGGAGCGCAGGCTCAGGTGGATGTGGCAGGAGTTGCCCTCGCGCTCGTCGTACTTGGCCATGAAGGTGAGGCTCTTGCCGTCCTGCGCGGCGATCTCCTTTGCGCCGGTCTTGTAGATCGAGTGGTTGTCGCATGTGGACAGGGCGTCGGTGTAGCGGAACGCGATCTCGTGCTGCCCCGGCGCGCACTCCCCCTTGGCCGACTCCACGTACATCCCGGCACCGGTCATCGCGTTGCGGATGCGGCGCAGCAGCGGCTCCACCCGGGAGGTCCCGATGATCGAGTAGTCGACGTTGTACTGGTTCGACGGCGTCATGCCGCGGTAGCCCTGCCGCCACGCCTGCTCATAGGTGTCGTCGAAGACGATGAACTCCAGCTCGGTCCCGACGAACGCGCGCAGCCCGCGCTCGGCCAGCCGGTCGAGCTGGCGCCGCAGCACCTGCCGCGGCGATGGCGCGACGTCACCGCCCTCGACCCACTCGACGTCGGCCAGCACCAGCGCCGTGCCCTCCTGCCATGGCAGCAGGCGCAGTGTGTCGAGGTCGGGCCGCAGGACGCAGTCGCCGTACCCGCGCTCCCACGAGGAGATCTCGAAGCCGTCGACGGTGTTCATGTCGACGTCGACGGCCAGCAGGTAGTTGCACGCCTCCGTGGCGTGCGGGACGACCTCGGCCAGGAAGTACTCCGCCGCGCACCTCTTGCCCTGCAGGCGGCCTTGCATGTCGGTGATCGCGACCACGACGGTGTCGACCGTCCCGTCCTCCACCAGCGTCCATAACCGCTCCAGGGTGAGCATGCCTGCGCGTTGCCCCATCGCCGTCAACCTCCCACCGAATGACATTCGGATTTAATGGGCCGTCTGTAGACCTTTAGAGTGAGATGTCTACTCAGCCCGACTCTGGAAGTCAACCAGCAAGAGAACACTTGACAACGATCTAGATGTGGCGGACCGTCTACCGCACTTTAAAGGACCGCCGCCGACCCATTGGATTGGCGGCACCACCCCGGGAGGCAGCCGTGTCAGTGCAGCGGAACCGCGCGCACGTCGAGTACAGCGAAGTCGGGGCCGACTATCTGCGGCAGCGGCAGCTCAAACGGGGTGCCGCGGGCTGGCTGCTCCTCGCCGGGCTCGGGGTCTCCTACGTCATCTCCGGCGACTTCGCCGGGTGGAACTTCGGCCTGGCGACCGGCGGCTGGGGCGGGCTGCTCATCGCGACCGTCCTCATGGCGGTGATGTACGGCTGCATGGTGTTCGGCCTGGCCGAGATGTCATCGGCGTTGCCGGTCGCGGGCGCGGGCTACGGCTTCGCCCGGCGCGCGCTCGGCCCGCTCGGCGGGTTCGCCACCGGGATCGCCATCCTGATCGAGTACTCGATCGCCCCGGCCGCCATCGCGGTCTTCATCGGCGGCTACGTCGAATCACTCGGACTGTTCGGGCTGACCAACAGCTGGCCGGTCTACCTGGCCTGCTACCTGATCTTCATCGGCATCCACCTGCGCGGTGTCGGCGAGGCGCTGCGAGTGATGTTCGCGATCACCGCGGTCGCGGTCGTCGCGCTGGTCGCCTTCGTGATCGGCATGGTGCCCAAGTTCGACGCTGGCAAGCTGCTCGACATCCCCGCCACCGACGCGGTCGGCGCCAGCGCGTTCCTGCCGTTCGGCTTCGCCGGTGTGCTGGCCTCACTCGTCTTCGGCATCTGGTTCTTCCTCGCCGTGGAAGGCGTGCCGCTGGCCGCCGAGGAGGCCCGCGACCCCAAGCGGGACATGCCGCGCGGCATCATCGCCGCCATGGCCGCCCTCACGGTCTTCGCCGCGCTCATCCTGCTGGTCACCCCGGGCGGCGCGGGCTCGGCGGCCCTCGGCGCGTCGAACAACCCGCTGGTCGACGCGGTGAAGATCGCCTACGGCGGTCAGAACGCGCTGAGCCAGATCATCAACTACATCGGCCTCGCGGGCCTGGTCGCCAGCTTCTTCTCGATCATCTACGCCTACTCGCGCCAGCTGTTCGCGCTTTCCCGCGCGGGCTACCTGCCGCGGTGGCTGTCCAAGACCGGTGAGCGCAAGACGCCGTACATGGCCCTGATCGTCCCCGGCACCATCGGCTTCGCCTTGGCCACCATCCTGGCCGCACGCGACGCCGCCGCGGCGGGCGCACTGCTGATCAACATCGCCGTCTTCGGCGCCACCGTGTCCTACGTCCTGCTGAACCTGTCACACATCGTCCTGCGCAGGCGCGAGCCGAACCTGGAACGTCCCTACCGGACCCCCGGCGGCGCGCTCACGACCGGTGTCGCTCTAGTGCTCGCCGTCGCGGCGGTCATCGCCACGTTCCTCGTCGACGTCGTCGCCTCGGCCATCACCGGCGGGATCTTCCTCGCGGCGCTCGCCTACTTCTGGTTCTACAGCCGCCACCGCCTCGTGGCCAACGCGCCCGAGGAGGAGTTCGCCGCGATCAAGCTCGCCGAGGCGGAGCTGGGATAGGCATCTGTTCCACCCCGGGGCGGGTCGGCCGCGAAGTACGATCGGATTCGTGAGCCGACCCGCCCCCGCACCGAACCTGCGCGACCTCGCGCGGCTGCGCCGCGTCCGCGACCGGATCGACCGGGAGTACGCCCAGCCGCTCGACGTCGAGGCCCTCGCGCGGGGCGCGAACATGTCCGCCGGGCACCTCAGCCGCCAGTTCCGACTCGCCTACGGAGAGTCACCGTACTCGTACCTGATGACGCGGCGGATCGAGCGGGCGATGGCGCTGCTGCGCCGCGGCGACCTCAGTGTCACCGACATCTGCTTCGCCGTCGGCTGCCAGTCGCTGGGCACCTTCAGCACCCGCTTCACCGAGTTGGTCGGCGTGCCGCCGAGTGTCTATCGGGACCAGGCGGCCGGTGCGACGGCGGGGATACCGTCCTGTGTGGCCAAGCAGGTCACCAGACCGGTCAGGAATCGAGAAGCGCGGGTCACTGAGCGCAACTAACGTGACCGACATGGACATCACCATCAACGCGAGCTTCCTCCCCCACGACGACCCCGACGCCGCACTCGCCTTCTACCGCGACACGCTGGGCTTCGAGGTCCGCAACGACGTCGGCTACAACGGCATGCGCTGGATCACCGTCGGCCCCGTCGGCCAGCCAGGCACCTCCATCGTCCTGCACCCGCCCGCCGCGACGCCGGGTCTCACCGACGACGAGCGCCGACTCATCAGCGAGATGATGGCCAAGGGCACCTACGCCAGCATCCTGCTGTCCACCCCGGACCTCGACGGCACGTTCGAGAAGCTCCAGGCAGGCGACGCCGAGATCATCCAGGAACCCACCGAGCAGCCCTACGGCGTGCGCGACTGCGCGCTGCGGGACCCGGCGGGCAACATGGTCCGTATCCAGGAAACCCCCACGACCCGCTGAACACCGCCCTGACCTGCGCCAACGCGGCCTCCGCCGCACAGATGGAGACACGATGAGCTCGGCAACACGGACGAACCGAAAGGCACCCGCCAAGTCGGTGGCCACCACCAGCCACGACGTGATCCGCGTGCATGGCGTGCGGGTGAACAACCTCAAGGACGTCAGCGTCGAGATCCCGAAGCGTCAGCTCACCGTGTTCACCGGCGTCTCGGGCTCCGGCAAGAGCTCGCTGGTGTTCGGCACCATCGCGGCGGAGTCGCAGCGGCTGATCAACGAGACCTACAGCACCTTCGTGCAGGGCTTCATGCCGACGCTGGCCCGGCCGGACGTCGACGTCCTCGAAGGACTGACGACGGCGATCACCGTCGACCAGCAGCGGATGGGCGCCGACCCGCGGTCGACGGTCGGCACCGCGACCGACGCCAACGCCATGCTGCGCATCCTGTTCAGCAGGCTCGGCACGCCGCACATCGGCTCGCCGCAGGCGTTCTCCTTCAACGTCGCCTCGATCAGCGGCGCGGGCGCGGTCACCATGGAGCGCGGCGGGCAGAAGGTCAAGGAGCGGCGCGAGTTCAGCATCACCGGCGGCATGTGCCCGCGCTGCGAGGGGCGCGGCGCGGTCAACGACATCGACCTGAGCCAGCTGTACGACGCGAGCAAGTCCCTCAACGACGGTGCCCTCACCATTCCCGGCTACAGCATGGACGGCTGGTTCGGCCGGATCTACAGCGGCTCCGGCTTCTTCGACATGGACAAGCCGATCAGCAAGTTCACCAAGAAGCAGCTGAACGACCTGCTCTACAAGGAGCCGACCAAGATCAAGGTCGAGGGCATCAACCTGACCTACGAGGGCATCATCCCGAAGATCCAGAAGTCGATGCTGTCCAAGGACGTCGACTCGCTGCAGTCGCACATCCGGGCCTTCGTGGAGCGGGCGGTCACGTTCACCACCTGCCCCGAGTGTGACGGCACACGGCTCAGCGAGGGGGCCAGGTCCTCGAAGATCAAGGGAATCAACATCGCCGACGCGTGCTCGATGCAGATCAGCGACCTCGCGGCCTGGGTCGGCGGCGTCAAGGAGCCGTCCGTGACGCCGCTGCTGGCGAACCTGCACCACACCCTGGAGTCGTTCGTCGAGATCGGGCTGGGCTACCTCTCGCTGGAGCGGCCGTCGGGCACGCTGTCGGGCGGCGAGTCGCAGCGCGTCAAGATGATCCGCCACCTCGGCTCCGCGCTCACCGACGTCACCTATGTCTTCGACGAGCCGACCATCGGCCTGCACCCGCACGACATCCAGCGGATGAACAGCCTGCTGCTTCGCTTGCGGGACAAGGGAAACACGGTGCTCGTCGTCGAGCACAAGCCCGAGACGATCGTGATCGCCGACCACGTCGTCGACCTCGGTCCCGGCGCGGGGACGGCGGGCGGCACCGTCTGCTTCGAGGGCGACGTCGACGGACTGCGCAACAGCGGCACGGTCACCGGCCGCCACTTCGACGACCGGGCCACCCTCAAGGACTCGGTGCGCACCCCCACCGGCAAGCTGGAGATCCGCGGCGCGTCGACGCACAACCTGCGTGACGTCGACGTCGACATCCCGCTCGGTGTGCTCGTCGTGGTCACCGGGGTCGCGGGCTCCGGCAAGAGCTCGCTGATCCACGGGTCCATTCCGGCGGGCGCCGACGTGGTGTCGGTCGACCAGGGCGCGATCCGCGGCTCGCGGCGGAGCAACCCGGCGACCTACACCGGGCTGCTCGACCCGATCCGCAAGGCCTTCGCCAAGGCCAACGGCGTGAAGCCCGCACTGTTCAGCGCGAACTCCGAGGGCGCCTGCCTCAACTGCAACGGCGCGGGCGTCATCTACACCGACCTGGGCATCATGGCGGGCGTCGAGACGACCTGCGAGGTGTGCGAGGGCAGGCGGTTCGAGGCGTCGGTGCTCGAACACCACCTCGGCGGCAAGGACATCAGCGAGGTCCTCGCCATGTCGGTGAAGGACGCCGTGGCCTTCTTCGACGAAGGCGAGGCCCGCACCCCGGCCGCGCACGCCATCCTGGTCCGGCTCAACGACGTCGGGCTCGGCTACGTCAGCCTCGGCCAGCCGCTCACCACTCTCTCCGGCGGCGAGCGGCAGCGGCTCAAGCTGGCCACCCACCTTGGCGACAAGGGCGGCATCTACGTGCTCGACGAGCCCACCACCGGCCTGCACCTCGCCGACGTCGAACACCTGCTCGGCCTGCTCGACCGCCTGGTCGACGCGGGCAAGTCGGTCATCGTCATCGAGCACCACCAGGCCGTCATGTCGCACGCCGACTGGATCATCGACCTCGGCCCCGGCGCGGGCCACGACGGCGGCAAGATCGTCTTCGAGGGCACGCCCGCGGACCTGGTCGCCGCCCGCTCCACCCTCACCGGTAAGCACCTCGCGACCTACATCGGCGCCTGAACGGCACGGGGCGGGGCACTCGGTGTCGAGTGCCCCGCCCTCACCCACTGGACTATCCAGTGATCTTGTAGAGCTTCACATCCTCGATCGGCACGCTGACCGAGGTAGATCCGGTCAGCGAACTCGTCGAGCCCGTCCACAGCTCCTTCACCGAGTAGGTGGCCGAGCCGCTCAGACCGAGGCGAGCCGCGTCCAGCGTGAACGAACGCGCGCTCGTCTTGTCGAAGTTGAACACCGCCACGTAGGTGGTCGTCGTCCCCTCACGCAGGACATTAGGTGTTCGACGCCGCCGTGCCGCTGTCGCCCTCGAGCGGCTTGAACGTGCGGCCGATCTCGGCGATCGCGTTGACCTCCGGGTTCTGCAGGAACTCACGCGCCCGGGCCTTCAACTCGGGGTGCCCGCCGACTGACAGGTCGTCGCTGATCACGTAGACGCCCGTGATGACCGCCGAGGTGATCCTGGCCCGGTTGTAGTTCTTCGGCCAGATGGGATTCTGCTCGTAGAGCTTGGCGTTGTTGCTGTTGTCATAGACGTAGTTACCGAATTGCACGTGGTCGGCGTCGTTGTAGACGTACAGCTCGTGTCGAACCAGCCATCCGCCTCAAGGGTGCCGTGGTGATGAAGTCGATCTTGACATAGCGGACACCCAGCGCACGGAACTTGCTGAGGGCCAGCCGCGCCCGGTTGAGCACACCGGGGTTGGTCGGGTCCAGCGCGAAGGCACCGTCGTGCACGATCGGCTCCCCGTTGACCTGGGCGCCGACGCGCTCGTCCACGGAACCATCCCCGGCGGCCAGTCCCCCGCCTCGTCCTTCGTGTCGACGGCCGTACCCCTCCCCAACTCGGCCAGACCGCGCGCGTGACGCTCAGCCATCCTGAGGAGGTGCACCTATTCCACCCGGTGACCGGCGAGCGGCTGGCGTGACCTGCGCCTGACGATCCGCCAAACAAGAACGAGACCGATCAGGAGCCCGACGACGCCCAGGGGGCCGACCCAGCTGAGGTTGACCTCGACATACTCGACCTCGTGGTATTCGCTGTCGTCGGACGCCCGCGAGTAAGTGAAGTCGCCTGCGATCTCGTCCGGATCGGCGACCTGGCGGATCTTCGTCAGGAACAAGCGCTCGCCCGGGGTCCCCTCGACGTCCGCGCCATCGACCCACCCCGCGAACGCCGTCAACGCCGTAACCCGCGAGTCCGACACGACCCGATACGGCGCGGCGACGTAGGTGACCACGGTCTGCGTCGACTTCGCGTGCCGGGACAGCCTGATCGGGTAGATGGGCTTGGTGGCGGGGAAGGTCATCCTCAGCGGGGTCAGTTGGCCGGTCAGGGCGTCGGTGCCCGCCGGGGTCAGCTTGACCGCGAGCAGGCGCCAGCCCTGGTCGAGGTAGGTCTGCAAGGTCGGTCCCAGCTCCGGCCGGGCCGGATACCCGTGCTCGGTCAGCCAGCCGCTCACCGCGGAACCGTCGGTGCCGCTGAGCGTGGTCACCTCGAACGGACCCAGGGTGCTGGTTCCCTCAACGGTGACCCCGGCGCCCTTGCCGCCTGCGGGCGCCCCACCCGAGCCGTCGCCGTACTCGAACTCCGGCCAGTACCGATAGCTCTTCACGACTCGCGGCTTGGTCAGGTCGGACAACCGCTCGAACAGCCCGTCCTCCCCCAACCGCACCTCGGTCCCAGGCGGCGCGGGCATGATCCAGGCGGCGTCCTTCGTCTTGCCGCCGACGATCATCGCCAGGTCGAGGACCTCCTGGGTCCCGTCCCACCGCACCAGCCCGATCTCGCCGACGGCCTTGGCCTGGGCGTCGGACGGGATCATCGCCCCGCAGGCGCACGCGTAGGCCACCCCCGGACCGCCGACCACCAACGCCAGAAGCAGAACCACACCGACTAAGAACCTCCACGGACCACGCATGCCATGTGGACGCCGCAGATATGTCCCCGGTTCCATTGGCGGTCCCTCCCGCTGAAGTCATGCATGCCCTGGGTCTTGCTCGTCGCGGATTCGCCACAACGCGTCGGCACGCTGTGGCGGCCGGTCGAGCTGGTCATGAACACCCCATCGCACCACCGCGTCCACCACGGCTCGCAGGCGCAGTACCTCGACAAGAACTACGGCGGCATCCTGATCGTGTGGGACCGCCTGTTTCGGACGTTCGAGCCGGAGGGCGAGCGCGTGTCGTACGGCCTGACCAAGAGCATCGACACGTTCAACCCCGTCCGGGTCGCCACCCGCGAGTTCACCTCGATCTGGCACGACGTCCGCCGCGCGACCCGCTGGCGCGACCGGTGGGGCCACGTCGTCAAAGGCCCTGGCTGGAGCCCCTAGGCACGCCGCAGTTCCTCGACCGCGGTCTTCATGCCGGCTAACGCCGCGCGATAGAGGCGAGGGCCGTAGGACACTCGCGCCACGCCGAGGTCGCGCAGGGTGGCCAAGTCCAGCTCATCGCCGGTGTTGCCGTTGATCGGGCCGGGAAGCTCGGTGACGAGAGTCGCGATGTCGTCCTTGCGGCTGATGCCGATCGGGTAGACGCAGTCGGCGCCCGCGGCGCGATAGAGGCGGCCTCGGCGGATCGCCTCGGCCATGCGGTCGGGTTCGGGGATACCGCTGGTGTGCAGGAAAGCGTCGACGCGGGCGTTGATGACGATCGGCACACCGGCCTCGCCCGCCGCCGCGCGGACGCCCGCGAGCCACTCGGCGTGGGCCTCCGCGTCGACCAGTCCGCCCGAGCGGTGGTCGGAGTCCTCCAGGTTGCAGCCGACCACGCCGATGTCGAGCAGGCGATCGACGAGGTCGTGCGGGCGCGTGCCGTAGCCCGCCTCGGCGTCCATCGTGACCGGGACCGACACCGCGCGGGCGACCCGGCCCGCCGCGGCGAACATCTCTCGCCATGGCGCGCCCTCACCGTCGGGGTGGCCGAGCATCGCGGCGATCGCGTTGCTGGCGGTGGCCACGACGGGGAAGCCCGCCTCCTCGACAATCCTCGCGCTGGCCGCGTCCCACGCGTTGGGGAGGACCAGCATCTCCCCCGTGTGCAGTTCGCGGAGCCGTTCGGCGCGCGCCCGCAGATCCCCCATGTCAGCTGTCATGGGACCAGTCTGGCCCAACACACCGACAAACCGCCTGCGCGGAGACCGGTCGGGGCACGACCAGTCTCCGCGGCCACACAGTGGCATCAATTCGGCTCCAGGCTCCGCGACTCAAGGCCCTACGCCGTGACCAGCCCCAACCGCTCCGCCACCGCGCGGCTGTTGGCGTGTGTCGAGCCGTAGGACGCCACGTACCGGACCGAGTCCGGCACCCAGATCGGCAGCCCCATCTCCACGACGACCGCGTCCGGCCGGGCCGCCAGCAGCGCCGTCGCCAACTCGCGCTGCTCGGCGTGCCGGTGCGCGTCCCGCAGGACGACCACCAGCGCGCGCCCCTCGGCGCGGGCGACCAGTTCGGCCACCTGGGCGGCGGCCGGGTCGACCCGGACCACGTCGCCAGCGGGCAGCCAGGCCCCCAGACCCCAGGGCACCGGGCCGACCGCGATGTTGCCGGGCGCCTGCGCCTCGACGACCAGCGGCCCGGCCAGCGGTGTCCACTCAGGACCGTATGTGCGCACCGCGAGCCGTGCCGCGGACAGGCCGACCGCGTGGTCCACGGTCGACTCGGCCGGGGTGGCCAGCCATTCGCGGAGCTGGCGGACCCGTTCCGCGGCCGCCGCCAGGCGCTCGACAGGCAAGCGCCCGGCGGCTACCGCCGCGATGATCGCGGCGACCACCGCGCGCACGCTGTCCTCGTGCTCGCGGGGTCCAAGGCACAGCAGGTCCGCCCCCGCGATGAGCGACCGGACGGCCGCCTCCGGGATGCCGACGACACCGCTGGCACCGTGCATGTCGAGCGCGTCGGTCACGACCACGCCCTGATAGCCCAGCCGTTCCCGCAGCAGCCCGGTGATCGCCGCCGACGACATCGTCGCGGGCTCCCCACCGGTAAGTGCCGGGATATTGAGGTGCCCCATCATCACGCTGCGGGCACCGGCCTGGATCGCCGCGCGGAACGGCACCAGCTCGCGCCGCGTCAGCAGGTCGAGGTCGATGTCGACCACCGGCAGGTCGAGGTGTGAGTCGGCGATGGTGGCGCCGTGGCCGGGGAAGTGCTTGGCGCAGGCGGCGACGCCCGCCTCCTGCAGGCCCATCACCGCGGCGGTCGTGTGCCGCGCGACGAGCTCGGGGTCGGCGCCGAAGGACCGGGTGCCGATGATCGGGTTGTCGGCCGCGGTGTTCACGTCGACCGTCGGCGCGAAGTCGAGGTTCACCCCGACCGCCGCGAGTTCGGCGCCGAGCGACCGGTAGACCCGCCGGGTCAGATCCGGCTCGTCGACCGCGCCCAGGGCCGCGTTGCCCGGGTACGGGCTGCCGGTGAGGTGCGCGAGCCGGGTGACGTCGCCGCCTTCCTCGTCGATCGCGACGATCGGCTCGGCGGCCTCGCTCATCTGCGCGGTCAGCGCGGCGAGCGAGTCCATGTCCGGCACGTTGCCGTTGATGGCGAACAGGGTGACGCCGCCGAGCCCGCGCTCCAGTTCGCGCAGCAGCCAGCCAGGCGCTGTCGGCCCGGTGAACCCGGGAAGCAGCGTGCCGAGTGCGAAACGTTCGACGTCGTTCACGCGGCCACCTCACTCGTTCGGTGGCTCCACTCACGAAGGCACTGTGACATTGATTCGCTCGCAAGCTCGCTCATCCCTTCACCGCACCAGCGGTCAGCCCGGTGACCATGCGCCGCTGCACGAGGATGAAGAAGATGATGACTGGCACGGTGAGCAGCGTTGACGCCGCCATGATTGGCCCCCATTCGTTGCCACTGCGTCCGAAGAAGTACTGGAGCATGATCGGCAGGGTGTACTTGGTCTCGTCGTCGAGGAACGTGAACGCGAAGATGAACTCGTTCCACGCGGTGATGAAGGAGAAGATGCTGGTCGCCACCAGACCGGGCGCGACAAGCGGAAGCAGGACGCTGAAGAACGTGCGGATCGGGCCGGCGCCGTCGATCGCGGCGGCCTCCTCCAGTTCCTTGGGCACCGCGGCGACGAAGCCGCGCAGCATCCAGATCGAGAAGGGCAGCGCGAAGCCGACGTAGACGATCACCAGGCCGAGCAGGCTGTCGAGCAGCTCCAGCCGTTTGACGTCGAAGAACAGCGGGATGACCAGCGCCTCGGCGGGCACCATCTGCACCACGAGCAGCATGACCAGGAACGTGGTGCGGAACTTGAAGCGGAACCGCGCGACGGCTGTCGCCGCGAGCAGCGCCAGCGCGCCGGAAACCAGCACGGTCACCAGCGCGAGCAGCACGCTGTTGCCCATATAGGTCCAGAACGACACGTTCGCGACGCCGCCGTTGACCACGAAGTCGAAGTGCTGCAGCGTCGGCGCGCTCGGCAGCGGCTTCGGCACGGTGCTGAAGATCTCGGTGTTCGGCTTGAACGCGGTGGACACCATCCAGGCGACGGGGAACACCGCGGCGACCAGGACGAGCAGGCCTGCGACGTTGAGCGCGACCTTGCTGCGTGGCGTGCGGATCACGCGACCTCCCCTTGCCGAACCATGATCCGCACGTACACGGCGGTCACCGCGAGCAGGATCAGCGTGAGCACGGTCGCGATCGCCGAGCCGACGCCGAGCTTCGGGTTCAGCGACCCGAACGCCTCGGAGTAGGCGTACATCGACAGGTTGAACGCGTCCCGGTTGGCCAGCCCGGACATGATGAAGAGCTGGGTGAACACCTTGAAGTCCCAGATGACCGAGAGCACGAGCACCACAAGGAAGATGGGCCGCAGCAACGGGAACGTGATGCTCCAGAAGGTGCGCCACGGACCCGCGCCGTCGACCCGCGCGGCCTCGTACAGCTCGCTGGGCACCCCGCGTAGCCCAGCCAGGATCGAGACCGCGACGAAGGGGAACGACTGCCAGACCACGCAGATGGTCAGCACGATGTAGGTGGGCAGTGGGCTGCCGAACCAGTTGTAGTCGGTCCAGTTCCCACCGACGAGCCAGTCCGGCAGCTGTTCGAGGATCCAGTTGGCCAGGCCGCCGGTGGTGCCGAAGAGCCAGGTGAAGATGATCGCGGCGGTCACCGGTGGCGTCGCCCAGGCGATCATCACCCCGGCCGAGACGGTGGCCGACATCCGCTTGCCGAGACTGTTGAGCAGCAGGCCGATCAGGGTGCCGACGACGACGGTCAGCGTGACCGCGGCGACGACGAAGAGCATGGTGTGCTTGAGGCTGGTCCAGAACAGCTCGTCACCCGCGATGGCGCGGTAGTTGTCGAGTCCGACGTTCTGGGCGGGCTCGCCGCGCAGTTCCCGGTTGCCGATCTTCTGCACCGACATCGTGCCGATCTGCAGGATCGGCCAGAACATCAGCGCGGCGATGACGACCAGCGTCGGCGCGATCAGCAGGTAGGGCCCGAACGACGGACGGCGGCGGCGGGCCTTGGTCCCGGTGGGCACGCGGCCGGGCGGCCGGTGCGGCGCCGCGACGGTGTGTGTCATGTGGACATTCCGATCGCCGAGGACGGAAGGGGTGGAGCCAGGTGGGGGCGGCAGGGCAGGCGCCGCCCCCACCCGACGGTCATGCGGCGTTGAGCAGCGTGTTCGCCTGCTCGTTGGCCTTCTTCAGCTCGTCCTCGGCGGACTTGCCCTGCATGATCTCCTTGACCGTGTTCGGGATGACCTTCTTGGCCTGCTCGAACTCGGCCCAGCCCTTGCTGGTCGGGGTGAACTTGACCCCACCGGCCGACGCCGCGGCGAAGGCGGACATCAGCGGGTCGTCGGTGTACTTGGAGCTCTTGAGTACGTCGGTGAACTGGGGCAGGAACTTCAGCGTGTCGGCGAAGGCCTGCGCGTTCTTCTTCGAGTTCAGGACCGTGATGTAGTCGAACGCGACGCCCTGCGCCTTCGAGGACTTCCACACCGCGAGGTCGGAGCCGCCGGAGAACACCGGGGCCGTTCCACCGGACTTGCCTGGGATCGGGAAGGTGCCCCAGTTGGCCAGGTCGTCCTTGACCTTCTGCATCTGCGGAAGCGCCCAGCTGCCGTCGATGTACATGCCCAGCGTGCCGAGCGCGAAGTCCTGCTGCGGGCCCTGCAGCTCGTTCTTGCCGACGTACTTGTCCGGCGCGACCTTGTCCTTGGCGACGAGACCCGCGTAGAAGTCGATCGCCTCGCGGGCCGCGGGCTGGTCGAGCTTGCCGACCCACTTGCCACCCTCCTTGACCGCGACGTCGCCGCCGTTGGCCCACACGAAGCTCAGGATCGCGTTGGTCTGGTCACTCGGCGCGGCGATCCCGGGCACGCCCTTGGCGTCCTGGATCTTCTTGGCCGCGGCGCGCAGCTCGTCCCACGTCTTCGGCGGGGTGATGCCCAGCTCGGTGAACCAGTCCTTGCGGTACCAGACACCTCGGACGCCGCCGTACCACGGCACCGCGTAGGTCTTGCCGTCCGCCTGGTCGTTGGCCAGCGCGCCGGTGTTGAGGTCCTTGCCCTCGTCCCACGCCTTCAGCTTGTCGCTGATGTCGGCCAGGTTGCCCTGCTCGATGTGCGACTGGACGTCGGTGTTGCCGACCTCGGTGACGTCGGGGCCCTCGCCGCCGCTGGCGGCCTTCTGGAACGTGGTCGCCACCTGCGGCCACGGGATGTACTTGACCACGACGTCAGTGCCGGGGTGCTTCTTCTTGAACTCTTCCTCGACACCGTCGAGGAACTTGGTCTGCTCGGGGCTACCGGCACCCATCTGCCAGACCGTCAGCGTCTTCGGGTCCGCGTCGCCGCCGCTGTTGGACCCGCCTGAGGTGGTGTCGCTGCCACACGCCGACGCGGCGAGGGCAATCATAGTGACCGTGGCGGCCATCCAAGTAGATCTCACTGGTTCAACTCCCTATTCCAACCGAGTCGACACGCGTCCCTTGAGGAGACGCGGGTAAACTAACAGGAAACTTTCCTAATAGAACACCCCCCGTTAGCGGAACGAGACCAAAGGAGCTCGCCGATGTCCCGTCGACCGGGCACACCACAGCTGCTGCGCGAGCTGAACGACCGCGCCGCCCTGGACCTGCTGATCACCGACGGCCCGCTCAGCCGCGGCCAGATCGGCGAACGCACCGGACTGTCCAAGGTGACCGCGTCACAGCTGCTCAGCAGGCTGGAGGACCGTGGCCTGGTGGCCGTCGTCGGCGAGATGGCAGGCGGCCGCGGCCCCAACGCCGCGCTGTACGGGGTCGTGCCGGACAGCGCCTACGTCGTGGGTCTGGACGTCGGTCCCAACCTGGTCACCGCCGCGATCGCCGACATCACCGGCTCGGTCGTCGCCACCGTCGAGGTCGACCCGCACGGCGGGGACGACCCGGTGCTGGTCGTTCACGGGGCGGTCGTGCGCGCCTGCGAGAGCGCGGGGATCGACCAGGATCGGCTGCGGGCCGTGGTGATCGGCACCCCCGGCATCGTCGACCCGGCCAACGGCGACGTCCGCTTCGCCTTCGACCTGCCGCACTGGCACGAGGGTGTCCTCGACCAGATCCGCACCGACCTCGGCCGCCCGGTCCTGATCGAGAACGACGTCAACCTCGCCGCCGTCGCGGAACTGGAGTACGGCGCCGCCCGCGACGCGTCCGACTTCGCCCTGGTCTGGATCGACCGCGGCATCGGCCTCGCCATGATGATCGGCCGCCGCCTGCACCGCGGCCGCTCCGGCGGCGCTGGCGAGATCGGCTACCTCCCCGTACCCGGCGTTCCGCTGCCCGACGCGGTCCGGGACTCGGTGACCTGGGGCTCCCCCGCTCTGGCGGGTGGCTTCGGCTCACTCGTCAGCGCGGACGCGGTGCTCGAACTGGCCCGCGCCCACGGCCTGGCCGAGACCAGCGCGTCGGACTGCGTCACCGCGGCCGCCGCGTCACCGGGCGGCGACGGCTTCCTCGACGCCCTCGCCACCCGCATCTCCTACGGCGTCGCGTCGGTCAGCATCGTGCTCGACCCGGACCTGCTCGTCCTGGCGGGCGGGCTGGGCCGCGCGGGCGGACCGGCACTGGCCGAACGGGTCCAGGCCGCGGTCGGCCGGATCTGCCCGGTCCAGCCACGGGTCGCGGTCACGGAGGTCGACGGCAACCCGGTCGTGCGGGGGGCGTTGCTTGCGGCGCTGGAGCAGGCACGGGAGGACGTCTTCTCCGGCTGACTCCTGTTTCCTGGCAACGAGATAATGCGCTGGTTCGGCGAGACAGGTTGCGCGGCAACGGCTTCATGTCGCGGTCCGGCGATTCCCATCTGAAGGCCGGGTTCGAATCAGCTCGTGGGCTCGGTCGGCCAGGCCGCGCAGAGCAGCACCCAGGCGACCTCGACCAGCACCATCGCGGGCAACCCGACGGCGTCGATGTCGGCGCGCCACGCCAACAGCAGGTCCAGGACCTCGTCCTCACTGGACACAGCGCACCTCCTTGGGTCAGAAGGTGTCGTGAGCACGGGCGCCACCGTTACTCCTGATCAAGCACTGTGCGCCATCCATCGGGCGAATCTTTCGTGAGCCAAGCAATCCGGCGCCATTTCCCGGGAGACTGGGGTCGGCACGCGACACGACCTTGGGGAGCACATGACCAACGCTCTGATCATCGGTGGTGGGATCGCGGGCGCCATCACCGCGATGGCGCTGCGCAAAGCGGGGATCACGCCCGCCGTCTATGAGGCGTACCCGTCCGGGGCCGACGACATCGGCGCCTTCCTCACCATCATGAACAACGGCATCGACGCGCTCCGCGCCGTCGACGTCCATCAACCCGTGATCGACAACTCGTTCGCCGCGAACACCGTCGAGTTCCTCGACGGCTCCGGGAACACCCTCGCCGTCCAGGACATCGGCAGCGAGGTCAACGGGCCACGCACCCTCACCCGGGCGACCCTCTACCGCGTCCTGCACGACGAAGCCGCGCGCCGGGGAATCGCTGTCGTCCACGGCAAGCGCCTCATCGCCGCGGAAAGCATTCCGGGCGGGGCGGTGGCGAGGTTCGATGACGGCACGACCGCCCACGGCGACCTGCTCATCGGCGCCGACGGGATCCACTCGGTCACCCGGTCGATCATCGACCCGACCGCGCCGGGACCGAGGTACGCCGGGCTCAACATCGCCTACGGCTACACGCGGGACGACTCGCTCCCCACGGCGACGGACCGCTACCGGATGATTTTCGGCAAGCGGGCGTTCTTCGGCTACACCACCTCGCCGGACGGCCAGACCTGGTGGTTCGCCCGCCTCCCCGCGCCCGAGACCGGACCTGTGCCACACGACGAGATCCGACAGCGCCTCATCGACGCGCTCGCCGAGGACGAGACGCCCGCCGCGAACATCGTCGCCGCGACCGCGGACCGGATCTTCCTCAGCAACGCCTACGACGTGCCCACCACACCGGTCTGGCACGCGGGCTCGATGGTCCTGGTGGGCGACGCCGCGCACGCCGCTTCGCCCGCGGCGGGGCAAGGCGCGTCCATGGCGATCGAGGACGGGGTCGTGCTCGCCCAGTGCCTGCGGGACGTGCCGAACAACGCGTTCAGCGCCTACGAGGAACTGCGGCGCGACCGCGTCGAGCGGCTCGTGGCCACCAGCGCCGAGGACGGCGCCCGGGCCGCGGCGGGATCAGCGGACGTCGATGATCGGCAGGACTCCCGGGCGTGGCTCTACGGCCACCACATCGACTGGGCGGCCTCAGTCGTCTGAGAAGCCGGTCGAGCCGATGGCCCGACCGGCTCCGTCACTCAGATCGTCACGGGTTGCACGGCAGGGTGCCGCTGCGCAACGCGTGGCTGCTGTCGTTGCTGTCGTCGGCCCAGAGGACCTGCTTCTGCCCACCGACGCAGGCCGCCTGCGGCGCGATGGCGAAGCCCTCGTTGTTGTAGTTCGACATGCCGGTGGGGCGGTTGTAGACCGCGGTGGCGGCGAACTTGCCCTGCGCGTCGATGTCCAGCGTCGACGCGCGGCCGGAGCAGGTGTTGTCGCAGTACGCCCACAGGTGGCCGGTCTCGGGCTCGAACTCCAGGTCCATCACCGAGCTGAACCCGGTCGGCATCGTCGCGATCCGGGTGTAGCCGCTGCCGGACAGGGTCAGCGCGTAGACGTAGGCCGCGCCGTTGGACTCCAGGCCGACGACGTACAGGCCGCTGCCGTGGCCTGCGTAGTTGGCCGGGTTGTAGGCGGCGCCGGTGCGCTCGTCACGGAAGCCACGAGCGGTCAGGAAGGTGTCCGGAACCCAGGAGATGGCCTCCAGGCCGCTGTTCGCGGCCGACGACGGCAGGTCGGCGGTGAGGTTCCACTCCCCCGTCGCGTTGAGCGAACCGGCGGGCGAGTCGACGTCGAAGCGGACGATCTTCTGCAGGCTGGTGCCGCTGTTGTCGTTGTCGCGCTCGGTCGCGGCGAACACGCCGTCCGGCGTGCTGACCACGCCCTCCGTGTCCGGGTCGCCGCTGCCGTTGGCGTAGTTCAGTGCCTTGCCAGCCGACCAGCCGCCCGCCGGGTCCGGCCGCCAGGTCGTGCCGTTTGGCACTAGGCGGTAGAGCGTGCTCGGGCCGTTCTTGACCGCCCACACCACGCCCGTGCCCTGGTAGGCCAGGCCGCTGAGGTTCGTGCCGAAGACGTTCGTGCCGTCGGCGAAGGCGACCGACTGGGAACCCGGCCAGGCGCTGGTCGGCAGCGGGCAGGCGTTCGCGGCGCCCTTGGTCGGCGCGGCGGTCGTGGTGAACGCACCGGTGCCGTCGGCGCAGCGGCCGTAGGTGGTCGTCGCGTGCGATGACCAGGTGTAGGTGTCGACCAGCGTGCTGCCGCCTGCCAGGTAGAGGCGCGCGGAGTCGGTGCTGCCGAGGCCGTACACCGGGTCGACGTCGAGGGCGATGTGGCCGCCGGGCGCCAGCGAGGTGCCGGAGCCGAGGGTGAACGTGTGCGAGTTGTCGTTGTCCTTCACGACCCAGCCGGAAACGTCGACGGCCGCCGTGCCGGTGTTGACCAGTTCGACCCAGTCGCCGGGCGAGCCGCCGTTGGACTCGACCTCGTTGATCCGGACCGTGCTCGCGGCCTGGCCCGACGCGGGCACACCCGCCAGACCGACCGCGGCGACGGACAAGGCGACAACGGCGAGTCGTAATCCACCACGCCAATGCGTACGCAATGCAACCACTCCTTCACGCAGGGACACCTGGCGAAAGCCTGGTGCACCCCGGCGACAAGGAGCCGAACCGCCGGCCAACAACGGGGGCGACCCACATGGCAGGCCGCGATCAACGAGACCGGCCTACTGGTCCAGCCCGGCGTCGTGGGTGAGCAAGGCGAGTTGGGTGCGGTTGTTGAGATCTAGTTTCGTGAGCATCGACGAGACGTGGGCCTTCACGGTCGCCAGGCTCATGTATAGGTCGCCGCTGATCTGGGCGTTGGACTTGCCGTGGGCGACCGCGACGGCGACGTCCCGCTCCCGGTCGCTCAGCCGCCCGAGTAGGTCACGGGCCGCTTGCCGCCTGGCGTCGCCTGGGGTGTCGTTGACGTGGGCGATGAGCTGGCGGGTGACGGTCGGGGACAAGATCGGCTCACCCGCGGCGACCCGACCAATGGCGCGCAGGATGTCGGCCGGGAGCATGTCCTTGAGCAGGAAGCCGCTGGCGCCCGCCCGCAGCGCGCGCAGGACGTTGTCGTCGGCGTGGAATGTCGTCAGCACGATGACCTCCGGCGGATTCGGCCGGGCCCGCACCAGTTCGGTCGCGGCGAGTCCGTCGAGGCGGGGCATCCGCAGGTCCATCAGCACCACGTCCGGGGCGCAGGCGTCGACCGCCGCGATCACCTCGGTGCCATCCGCGGCCTCCCCCACCACGAGCAGGTCAGGCGAACTGCCGATGATCATCGCCAGGCCCGCCCGGACCAGGGCGTCGTCGTCGACCAGGAGGATGCGCACCGGACCGCTCATGCGGGCCAGGGTAGCCAGGCCCGCAGCCGGAACTCGTCGCCCCCGGTGCGGCCGTGGTCGAGGCTGCCGCCCGCGAGGTCCGCGCGTTCCGTGAGTCCGATCAGGCCGGTGCCGGTGCCGGGGATCGCCGTGGCAGGCGTGGCCGAACACGGGTTGCGGACCTCCACGGTCAGCCCGTCCCCCAGTGCGCCGCGAACTGTCACGGCCACCAAGGTCCCGGGTGCGTGTTTGCGGGCGTTGGTCAGCCCTTCCTGCAGGATCCGGTATGCCGTGCGGCCGAGTCCGGCAGGGACCGCGGCCAGGTCACCCGCCTGCGCTTCCAGCTCCACCCGCATCCCCGCGACGCGCGACTCCTCGATGAGCGCGGGCAGGTCGGCCAGGGTGGGCTGGGGCCGTTCTGGCTCATCGCCGAGGACAGCGCCCGCCCGTAGGACGCCGATCACGCCCCTCAGGTCCTCCAGGACCTGGTGAGCGCTCTCCCGGATCACCCCGGCCGACCGCGCGATCTCGGTGGCGGGCGCGTCCGGCCGCAGTTCCAACGCGCCCGCGTGCAGGCTCAGCAGCGAGATGCGGTGGGCGAGCACGTCGTGCATCTCCCTGGCGATCTGGTCGCGTTCGAGCTGACGCGCCCGCGCGACCTGGAGCTCCTGTTCGTACTCGGCCTGGCGGGCGCGTTCACGCAGCGACTCGACCAGCTGGCGGCGGGCGCGGATGAACAGCCCCCAGGCGAGCATCGCGACCGTGCACACGATCCCGAGCAGCACCATGGGCCACTCCGGCACGGGCTGATCAGGCCGGACCAACAGCGAGACGACCGAGACCAGCGCGAACCCGGCCACGACCGGCCCGACGATCCGGAACGGCCGACGCACGGCGAGGTTGAACAGCGCCAGCAGCCCGACCCCGGCCGCGGCGCTCGAGTAGACGCCGAACAGTCCCGTCGTCACCGCGAACAACACTGGCCACCGACGGCGCCACCACACACCCACGCAGCTCACCGCGCCCAGGACAAGGTCTATGACGCGGGCTGTCTGACTGACGTTAGGGCTGTCGATGAAAGTCAAGACTGCGAAGAGCAGAGCCACCGCGAAGCACAGGGCGTCGACCACCCAGTCCCTCGGCGAACGAGGGATCCCTCGGGCTGGGTCATGCCGCGTGAGATCCACGAGCACGGCGGCGACCGGACCCTCATGCGCGGTCGACTGGGTCATGGCCGCGACCATACGACCGCGCGGACCGCGGCAACATCCGACTTAAGTAGATCCGGGTCTGGCCAATCGGCTAGCCAGGGCGTCGACCTTTGACCGATGCGCCAGGATCACCCAGCCAGCCATCGTGATCACCATGCTTACCGAGTCGAACAAGAACGTCCTGCGGTACGGCGGCCTCGCGGGTGTCGCGGGCGGCGTGCTGATGATCGCGGTCTTCGCGTTGGTCATCATCCTGGTCGGACCCGAACCCGCCGGGCTGGAGGGGCCGATCAGCCGGGCCCCTGACATCAAGGCGCTGCGCACGGTGGAGAACGTCCTCTATCTCGCCAGTCTAGTTCTATGGGCCATGCCTTACCTCGCCTTGCACCGCGCGCTCCGCGACACGAGTCCCGCGGCCTCGCTGTTCGGCAGCGCGCTGGGTCTGCTCGGTCTGGGTGTCATAGCCGCGGGAGCCATCCCGCACCTGGTCACCTCGCCCCTGTCCGACCTCTACCACGCGGCCGACGCGACAGCGGACAGCCGGACGTCCCTGGCCTTGATCTGGCACGCCAACCAAGACCTGTTCGAGGCGCTCCTGCTGACCGGCATGCTCATCACCACCGCGGGCACCGTGCTCCTCGGCGCCGCCATGTTCCGGAATCCCCTGCTCGGCACGAAGTTCGGGATCACGGGCGTCGCCACCGGGGGTGTCGGGCTGGCCGCCTGCCTGGTGGCGGCGATCGACCCCGGCTCACTCGTCGTCGCGCTCGGCCTGTTCGCGCTGATCGGCTTCCACATCACCCTCGGCTGGAAGCTCCACCGGCTCGGTCGGCCTGAGTGAGCGCACAAGGTCATCGAGGCGGTCACCGACCACTTCCAAGGCGCGCCTGCCCTTCGCGACCGTGGCCACTTTGGGTTCGCCGAAGACGCCCGTGGCGGCAATGTCGATAGACCGCCGATACAGCGTCGCCCGCGAACCACGCAGCAGGTCGGCGTCATCGAAGGGAATGGCGGGCGAGTTGAGGCGGTCGGGGATCAGGTCGACGCGGACCAGCTCCGGCGCGATCGCCATGATCATCGATGTCTCCAGCTCACCGCCATGGCCGACGCCGCCCGGCCCGGTCTCGCTGATCTCCAGCAGCTCCGGGCCCGCCAGCCGCCACCACGACGTGAACACGACCCGCGCGTGGCGGTGGCGGGCGCCGAGCCGCTCGACGGCGACCTGGCCGATGCCCTGGTTGCCGCCGTGCGCGTTGAGCAGCACGAAGGTCGTGAAACCCCGGGCCAGCACGGAGTTGGCCACGTCCTCGATATGACGCAGCAGCGTCTCGTGGGCGAGCGTGAGGGTGCCCGGGAAGTCGGTGTGGTGGTCGGAGCAGCCGACCGCGATCGTCGGCAGG
>DATLIA010000246.1:0-3110 GCA_035540215.1 Actinokineospora sp.
GCCCCCTCCCGTCCTTTGCGGTTTTCGACCGGCCCTCTTGGCCTCCCCGGCTAAAATCGGCCGACCATCCATTATCTTGATAGTAGAAAGGGGATAGTTGGAAAAATAGGGGAGTGTTGAGACCGGATCGGACGAGGATTCTCAGACCGTCGACAAAGGACGGATCGAGGACTTCAGCTCAGCAGAGCCTCACGCGTTGACGGACTCCGCCGGAACCAGCTCTTCGCGCTCACTGAACAGGCCCAGAGGGTCGTTGCGCAGCAGGGAGAAGCCCGCCAGGAGCGACACCGCCACCGCACCGGCCATGAACAGCCAGTTGTAGAGCAGGTCCTCCCCCGCGGGCGAATACGTCAGCACGAGGAAGACCGCGGCGCTGACCAGGATCGCGAGCTGCCGCTTCTGCCAGCGCAGCGCGGCGGCGATCACGAAGCCCCAGGTCAGATACCACGGCAGGGTCGCGGGCGACAGGACAGCCAACGCGAACAGGGCGAACGCCATGCGCCGCACCGCGTCCGGGCCGCCGTCCCGGGCCCGCCACCACAGGCGGAAGGCGATCACGAAGAAGATGATCCCGCCGATTCCCCGGGCGATGTTGACGAACCAGCTCTTGTTGCCGTCGATGAAGATGCCCACGAGCGTGTGGATGAACTCCCCCACCGCGGTCGGCAGCGACAGCCAGTTGACGATGTTGCCCGGCGCCTGTAGGCCCTTGAGCCAGCCAAGGTCGACGTCGGCGACGAACGTCGTCAACGCGAACGTGGCGACGAACGTCGCGAACGCGCAGGCCGTGGCGCGGACGAAGTTGCGCCAGAACGTCGAACTCAGATGCGCGGCCCACACCCAGACCAGGAACGGCAGTGCCATCACCGCCGTCACCTTGACCGCGGCGCCGAGAGTCACCAGGAACACGCCGAGGACATGGCGGCGTTCGAGGACGCAGAGGGTGCCCGCGGCGAGCAGGCCGACCATCAGCAGGTCGTTGTGCGGGCCGCCGACCAGGTGCACGACGGTCATCGGGCCCGCGATGGCCAGCCACATGGTGACGGCCTTGTCGCCGCCGAGGTGGCGGGTCAGGCCGGGCAGCGACCACAGCAGCAACGCGATCCCGGCGAGCATCGCCACGCGCATCAGGACGACGCCGAGGATCAGGGAGCCGTCGCTGAGCCAGGCGACGCCCTTGGCGATCAGGATGAACAGTGGCCCGTAGTTGGCCGGTTGCGCCTGCCAGAACGTGTGCACGTTCTGCACGACGTCGGGAAGGTTCAGCACGTCCGGCCCGACCGCGTACGGGTCGAACCCGAGCAGCGGCAGGGTGCCGTAGGCGAAGTAGGAGTACGGGTCGCGGGTGAACAGCGGCGGCGCGAGGATCAGCGGGGCGATCCACGCGGTGCTCGCCCACAGGACCGCGCGGGTGCCGACCCGGCCCGCGAGGACGTGCCTGCCCAGTCGTACCCAAGCCCACACGACGAGGGCGAAGCCGATGTACAGGACGACCGTGGCGAGCATGTGGCCGTGGCCGTACCGGATCCACGACAGCGGCCCCCGGCCGAGTACCGGGTCGCTGACCAGGACGCTGCCCGCGCCGAACGAGGTGATCAGGATGAGCAGGCTGCCGACGGCGCCAAGCGCGATGGTTCGGATGGGCAGTGCCCGGCCGTCGCCCGCAGGCGCCGCGCTGGTCGCGGCGGACTGCTCGGGGTGCTCAGCGACCAAGGACTCGTTCACCTCTGAGGACGGTTTCGCGGGGTATCGCCACCGAGGGTTGAGATTACACAGCACGTTCGACGGGCTCGCGCAATGGCCAAGTTAGCGCCACCGGCTAAGGCATCCGGCCGATTACCGGCTGGTGGCGACCACTCGGGTGAGGAATTCGTGGGCCCGCTCGGCGTCGAGCAAGGGTGGTCCCGAGCGGCGCGCGTGCACGGCGCCGATGGACAGGGCGGCGCGGATCCGGTGTCCGGTGGCGTCCGGGTGCAGCGACCACAGCAGGGCGGCGGTTCCCGCGACGACGGCCGCGGCGACGCCGTTGCCGGTGGCCTGGCCGGTCGGGCTGGGCACGTCCTCGCCGGGGGCGAGCAGGCCGCGTGGCTCCTCCTCGAGGTCGACGAACCAGCTGACGCGCCCGGACGCGGTGCATGACACGACGGGCAGCACCCACGGGTGGGCGGTGAGCGCGGTGAGCGGGCCGCCGGGGGCCACGATCAGCACGCCGAGTTCGGCGGCGCGGTCCAGCGTCTCGGTCAGTCCGGGGACCTCGTCCTCAGGGCCCGAGGTCCCCAGGACGATCACCCGGACCGGCCCGTCGAGCAGTTCGGCGATCGCGTCGACCGGGTCGTCTTCCGCGGTCCGCGGCAGGACCGGACATAACGGGCAGATCGACAGTGAGTCGGCGCCGAGGACGCCCGCGAGCGCGGTGATGTCCTTGTCGGTGGACACGAGGCCGAGTGCGACGCCCGCGGACCCGGCGCCGCGGCGCTGGACCGGCGTGAGCCGGACGAGGTCCAGCAAGGGTGAGCGCACCCGTCTGCGGACCCCGATCATCGCCGCACCCCTCACCGGACACCCTGGCCGCGGGGAGGTTTCCGCCCGGCAGGAGCGAACTGTAGTGGCCTGACGTCGGTGTGTGATCACTCCAAGCGAGTGAACCTCACCGGGCGGGCGCCCACACCCGGCCGCCGGAGAACTGGTGCACGGCGTCGAGCATGTCGTCGCGGTGGCTGGTGAACAGCCTGGTGTCGACGGGCAGCCCTGGGCCGGACGCGAGCGGCCAGGCGTCGCGGGGGTGCAGGCCGATGACCCCGGGAGTGTTCGGGGTGACGCCCGCGCGGATGCGGAAGCGCAGCGTGGGGCCGTCGACGATGACCTGGCGCAGCGTGTCCCATGGCAGGAACGCCGGGCCCTGCGCGGTGGGCAGGCTTACCCCGATCGCGTCGATGACCAGCGCCGACTCGCGGCGCCTGCGTCGGGCGACGTAGCCGCTGATCTTGACCGCGGGGAAGGCCGCGGCGACTCCTAGGGCGACGAGGCCGGTGCCCGCGGGCAGCAGGCCCGCGATCATCGCGACGATCACCGCCAGTATCGCCACTCCCCCGCCGCCGACCCAGGGCCTG
>DATLIA010000247.1:0-52932 GCA_035540215.1 Actinokineospora sp.
GCGGTGCTCGACGGCGCCACAGCGGGCGATCAGGTCGGCGGGGGCGGGGTCGACTTTGGCGGGCTCCCCTGTCGGGCCGCTGGAGAACAGCCACACCGGCCGCTCACGCAGGGCGCCCGCGTTGTCGTTGACGAGCCGTGCCGCAGCGGGCATCCAGCGTCCGAAGTAGACCGCGCTGCCCACGACCACCGCGTCGTACGAGGTCACGTCATCGACGGTGGCGGCGGGCCGCACCTCGACGATCGCGCCGGGGACGGCGTGTCGAACGCCCTCGCCGATCGCCTCGGCGATCCCCATCGTCGAGCCGTGCTTGCCCGCGGCGGCGATCAGGACCTTCATGGCCTGCCACCGCCCCTGGTGACCCCACTGACCAGGGCGGGCACGCCGAGCCCTTGGGGCCCTGGCCACATCCGCTCGCCGGTGGTGAGAGCCATGTCTGCCTCCTTCATCTGACTCGACTGTGCGCGGCAGTCGCTACGGACAGGGTGAATCCTGGGATTCTTTGACGCGCCGGCCCGAGAGGCGGAGACGCCCGTCGTGGGGGGCGACGGGTCGGTCCGGGCGTGCGTGCCGTGGCACCACGCCGATCCGCTCTCGGGCCGGGCCCAGGGTCAGATCCCTGGTGACTCCAACGCTTCCATGTGATCTCGCCACCCACACAGAGTCGATGGTCCCAGCAGCGCGGTGGCCGAGGTCACCCTGGATCGTCCGCGGATTCCGACGGCGATCACGGGTTTGGTCATGACATGGTTCCTTCGAGGACAGGGCGAGTGGTGGGTGTCCGCCGCGACGCTCCGACGATCAGCGCGATACCGGCGCCGAGCAGCAGGACGCCGACGCCGAGCAGCCCGATGGCGATCCACAGCAGGCCGGGCAGTTCGGCGGCCGCGGCCGTGGTGACCGACACCCCGGCCGACCCGTCGGCGTTCATCACCACGACTCGCCAGTCCCCGCGATCCAGCTGCCAGGTGAGCGTCTGGGTGCCGGTGCCGCTGACCGACTCGGTCCAGATCGCGGCTTCCGCCGGGGTGGTGGTGGGCGCCCGGCCCGCGACCTCGGTGGTGGTCATCGCGCCCGCCTGGAACTGGCCGACCTCGGTGACGGCCACGCCCGCGAGGTAGCGGTCCACCGCGTCAGCGGGCGCGACCCCGATGAACACCGGCTGGTCCGAACTCGCCCGCAGCCGCACCGCGCCGACCACATCGGACAGTGGGGACACGTTGACGTCGGTGCCCCGGACGTTGATCTCGCCGATGGTGAGTGCGTGTCCCTGGCCGGTCACGGTGACGGTGTCGGTGGAGACGTACCCGTCGGTGTCGCGGTGGACCTGGTCGGCCCACAGCAGCGCGCCGCCGCCGGTGAGCAGGCCCATCGACGTGAGCGCGAGGATCGCGCCGACGATCACGGCCACGATCCGTCCCGGTGTCCACCCGACCGAAGCCGGGGCGGGCGGTGCGGGAGCGACCGGTTCGACACCGGACTCATGCCCGCCGGGGTCGAGTCGGAACGGCGGATACTCGTCGGTGAGCAGGGCGACGTAGGCGGCCACGCGCAGCACCCAGCGGTCCAGGCCGAGGACGAAGTCGAAGATCGACCGGGGGTAGGCGCCGGTGAACAGCAGCACGACCCCGGCGACGAGCACGAGCACACCGATCAGGCCGCCCGCGGCCCATTGGAAGTCGTCGGACTGCCACCCGAGCACCCAGACACCGCCGCCTGCCAGGAGACCGACGATGATCAGGTGCGGGAGTGCGAGGAGCCACTTGACCAACACCAGCCCGCGCGAGAGCCGCTCGGGGTAGGCGATGTCGAGTCGGGCCGGGTAGTCGGGGACGTCGTCGAGGGTGAACGGCGGATAGCGGTCGGTGCCCAGGGCGGCGTAGCCGTAGAAGTGGACCCGCCAGCTCCATCGCAGCACCCCGACGGTGAAGTCGAACAGCGGTCGCGGGTAGCGGCCGGTGAACAGGATCGAGACGGCGGCGATGAGCCCGACGAACGGGAACGCGATCCACAGCAGCGCCAGGAGGAAGTAGTGGGGGAGGAGCAGCAGCCATTTGACCAGCCAGAGCCCCCGTGACAGCGTCGGGTCCAGGGTCGCGGTGACCCGTACCGGGCTTGTGTCGAACATGTCGGGTTCCTCTCAGTCCAGGGTCCGCAGCAGGGCGATTTTGAGCGCGCCGGTCTCCATGGGGCGGGAGAACACGTCGTAGGCGGTCTCGATGTCGCCGAGCTCGAACCGGTGGGTGACGAACTCGTCCGCCGTGAGGTGGCCGGTGGCCAGCATGCGCAGCAGCCGGGGCGTCGACGAGGTGTCGACGAGTCCGGTGGTGATGGTGATGTTGCGCATCCACAGGTCTTCCAGGTGCAGCGTCGACGGCTCGCCGTGCACGCCGACGTTGGCGACGTGCCCACCGGGCCGCACCAGCCGGGTGCACAGCTCGAACGCGGCTGGTGCGCCGACGGCCTCGATGACCACGTCGGCGCCCAGCCCGTCGGTCAGTGCCATCACCTCGGCGACCGGGTCGCCCGCCGGGTCGACCAGGATGTCGGCGCCGAACCGCTTGGCCGCGTCGCGGCGGGGCGCGGCGATGTCGATGGCGATGATCTGGCCGGGGCTGAACAGCTTGGCCGTGGTGATCGCGGCCAGCCCAATGGGCCCGGCCCCGACGATCGCCACGGTGTCGCCGGGCTGAACGCCGCCGTTGAGTACCCCGACCTCGTAGGAGGTGGGCAGGATGTCGGCCAGCATGAGCGCTGATTCGGCGGACAGCCCGGCCGGGAGCAGGTGGGTCGAGGTGTCGGCGAACGGGACTCGGACGTACTCGGCCTGGGTGCCGTCGACCCGGTGGCCCAGGATCCAGCCGCCGCCCCCGAGACACTGCCCGTAGCTGCCCTCGCGGCAGTAGGCACACCGCCCGCACGCGCTGATGCAGGACACCAGGACCCGGTCGCCCGGCTTGATCGTGCTCACCGCGGACCCGACGTCGGTGACGGTGCCGACGGCCTCGTGCCCGAGCACCCTGCCGCTGTCCACAGTGGGCACATCGCCGTTGAGGATGTGCAGGTCGGTTCCGCAGATGGTCACGGCGTCGACCCGGACCACCGCGTCGGTGGGCGACTCGACGCGCGCGTCGGGGACGTCGGTCCACGTCTTGGCGCCGGGCCCGTCGTAGCGCAATGCCTTCATTGTCCGCTCCTTCGAGGGTGTTGTCCTGTTCGCAGCCTTCGGCCCGGCGCCCATCGATCACAGTGAGGGAGGTCCCGACTCATGCGGGCACTACGGCGCTGGGCGGCAGGACTCGCGGGCGGGCACGCTCGGCCGGACAATCCCTGCGGGAGGAGGCGCGATGACGCGCAAGAAGTGGAGAGACCTGGGTCCGGCCCAGCGAGCCGCCGTGCTCGCGATGGGCGCGGTGCAGGTGGCGCTCGCCGCGGTGGCGTGGACCGATCTGGCCCGTCGCCCGGGGGAGCGGGTCAACGGGCCGAAGCGAATGTGGGCCGCGGTGATCGGGATCAACTTCCTCGGACCGCTGGCGTACTTCCACTGGGGCCGCCGGTCAGTCGATGTCCCGCAGGCGCAGGCCGACTAACCCCGCCGCGGCCAGGCCTGGTCGAGCGGTGCGCACACGTCGGCCACCGCGCGGCGGGGACTCTCCGGCAGCGGAGCCGCGGCGACCGGGGCCCACCCGACCCGCACCACGAGCTGGGGAACCGCGGCGCCGCCGAGAACGACGTCGCGGACCAGGTGCCGGGTGGCCATGACCTCCAGGGGCTGCGACAGCGGACACGTCGCCAACCCGAGTTCGGTGGCGGCGAGCAGCACCGCGCTGACGGCCTCGCCTGCCCGCAGTCGCGACAGCGGGTCATCGCCCGAGGTCGCCACCACGACCAGCTCGGCGGCGTCGACCTCGCCGCGCCGGACCGGCGCCCGGTCGAGGCTGCCCACGGCGAAGGTCCGCATCCGGGTGTCGCCGTGGCGTTCCTCGCCCGAGGGGGCGTTGGCGGCGGGCACGCCCTCGTCTGTGGACCAGCTCCGCCCGCTCCACAGATCCATCTCCGAGCGGTAGCGCGGATCGCGCTCCTGGGCCTGGGCCGCCGACTCGATGGCGGCGGCGAGGTGCGCACGGGCGGTGGGATCGGTGACGGGGAAGGCGATCGTGCCCTCGCCCGCCGCGCGCCGGACCAGCAGGTCCAGGTGCTCGGCCTGCACCGGCCACGACGAGAACCGGCGGCGGTCGGTACGCCGCCGAGTGATCGCGTCGGCCGCCTTGATGTCCTCGATGGACGGCTCGACCGGACGGAACTCGACGCTCGCCAAGTGGTCGGGCACCGCGGGGTTGGGAATGCGGTGCACCACAGTGCCGTACCCGAGGGCGGCGAACGCCACCCGCGCGTGGTGCAGCGCCGCGCCGCAGCTGATGAGCAGGTCGCGCCCATCCGGATCGGTCTCGGCGAGCCTGCGCGTCCGGTCGGCCATCAGGTGCACCGAGGCGGGCCCGATCAGCCACCGCCACGGTTGGGAGTTGTGCACCGACGGCGCCCGGGTCGCCAGCGCGATCGCGTCGCGCACTGTCGCGCGGTCCACTTCGAACTCACCCATCGCCCTGTCCTCCACGGCCACCTCGCCGCGACGCCGAACACGCCACGGTCACATCTCCACTGTGGCGTTTGTCAGCGGGGCGGCGAGAGACCCGAGTCCTCGTCCGACCGGGACCTCAGGCACTGCCCACGAGTCCGCCATCCGGTCATGCTGGCCCGAGGAGGCGACAGCGATGGGTATCGAGGTCGTGTTGGTCATCGCGATCGCCGTCGCGCTGGCGTTCGACCTGACCAACGGCTTCCACGACTCCGCCAACTCGATCGCCGCGCTCGTCGCGACCAAAGCCGCTCGACCCGGCCCGGCGCTGGCGCTGGCCACCGTCGGGCACGTGGCCGGTCCACTGTTGTTCGGCACCGCGGTCGCCGACACCGTCGGCGGGGTCGTGGCGCTGCCTGGCGCGATCGTGCTGCCCGCCGTCGGCGCGGCGCTGACCAGCGCCATCGCGTGGAACCTGGTGACCTGGAGGTTCGGGTTGCCGTCGAGCTCATCGCACGCCCTGGTCGGCGGGCTCGTCGGCGCGTGCGTCGCGGGCGCGGGAGTCGCCGGAGTCCAGTGGGGCGGCTTCCACGACTGGCGGCCCGTCGGCGTCCTCGGCGTGCTTGTCGCGCTCGCGGTGTCCCCAGCGCTGGGCGCGTTGGTCGGCTGGGCGGGCGCGACCGCGGCGTGGCGGGCACTGCGCCGCGCGCCCCGCCGGGCCGAGACCCACGTCCGCCGCGCCCAATGGGGAACCGCGTTCGCACTGGCGTTCAGCCACGGCGCCAACGACGCGCAGAAGAGCATGGGCGTCATCACCCTGCTTCTCGTCGCGGGCGGCCAACTGTCCACTTTCGACGTCCCGATCTGGGTGCGGCTCGCCGCGGCGGGCTGCCTGACCATCGGCACCGCCTTCGGCGGGTGGCGCATCGTGCGCACCATCGGCCGCGGCGTCTACCGGATGAAGCCGCTCGACGGCCTGGTCAGCCAAGGCGGCTCCGCCGCGGTGATCCTCGCCGCCGCTGCCGTCGGCGCCCCGATCAGCACCACCCACGTCGTCGCCGCCAGCGTCGTCGGAGTCGGCGCGGCCCGCCGAGTGCACCACGTGCACTGGGCGGTCGTGCGCGAGATGGCCTCGGCGTGGCTGCTCACCCTGCCGATCACCGCACTCCTCGCCGCCGCGGCGTTCCCGATCTGGAGATGGTCGACATGAAACCCCTGAGAGCCTGGTTCCTGCCCTCCTCACGCGACGTTCTCGGCCTGCTCCGCACCCAACTCGACACCGTCGACCGGGTGCTCGCGATCGTCAGCCGCTGGGCGCGCGGTGACATCGACACCGCGAGCGCCGTCCCTCTGCTGCGTGAACTCGTCATCACCGAGCAGACCCAGCGCCGCGACCTGCACGCCGCGGTTCGCGCGAGCTTCAGCACCCCGCTGGAGGCCGAGGACATCTTCGAACTCGGCGAACGACTCGGCGAACAGGCCGAATCCGCCTACGCCCTGGTCCGCGAGGCCGACCTGTCCGCCACCCCACCGGACCCATGCCTGCTGGACATGATCAAAGCCATCGAGACGATCAGAAGCCCCCTCAGCGAGGCGCTGCGCGCGCTGCCCTCCACCGCCGCCGCCACACCCGCCGACCAGGCGATCGACAACCTGGCCGACGCCGAACACGCCTACCGCGCCGCCATCGGCGACCTGGAGAACGAACCCGACCTGCGCCGCGAGGTCCGCAGACGCGAACTGTACCAACGCGCCGAACACCTGGCCCGACGCTGCGAACTCGTCGCTCGCCGCACCTGGTACGCGGTGTGCAAGTCCCAATGACCGAAAGTCCCACAACCCCCCGGCGTTCCGTTGGGAGTGTCGATCATTGGGGTGTGATCGGTCAGCCAGTCAGAGGACCCGGCACAGGCGATCAAGGACCTCGCCGCCGACGGGATCTCGGTCATGATCGCCGCCGGGTTCGCCGAACCCCCTCGGTCCGACGACATCGTGGTCCTCAGCGAGACGACCCAGCCAGCGCACCGGTTGTCGGTCGACCTCGACAGGGCGGGAGTGCCGGTGCACTGGCGGCAAGTTCTCGGGCGGGCAGGCGCCCGGCGCGTCGAACTTCCGACATATGCGTTCCAGGAGGACCACTACTGGCTCTGAACCAGGAGGTCGTCACCGCATGCGTCGGAAGGCGACACCGGCGGCGGCGAACCCGATCGCGGTGAGGGTCCAGGCGGCGGCGTCGAGCCATCCGTTCGGCATGATCACCGCGAACACCAGGTGGAGGGGCTGCGACACGATCAGCGCCACCGCGGCCCACCGCGGCACCATCCGCCACAGCGCGATTCCGAGCAGGACGGTGCCGACGATGTGTCCGAACACGAACAGTCCGGTCGCCACGGCGGTGCCGGGGTGCGCGGCCATCTCCTCCACGAGACGGGCGGCGGCAGGATCCCCGATGCCCGTCCGCACGGCGGCGAGGGCGGCGAGGTCGATCGCCGCGGGGCCGGTCGACACGCTCGCGAAGCCGAGGAACGCGAGCACGGCACCCACCGTGCCGAGGATCGGCGCGGTGCGGATCGCGGCCATGGACACGACCAACACGCCGACGATCAGGGTCAGCGATGCGACGACCCCCAGCATGACCACGGTGTCCTGCGCCCCGGGGTCCGCGGCTACGCCCGCGACGATGCCCGCGGCGTCGTCGGTGGTCTGGTAGGGGAGCAGGGCGCGGATCCCGGCGACGGCGAGGGGACCGATCGGGGCGATCACGGCCAGCGCGGTAAGGCCGAAGCGGGCGGGCCGCTCGGAACGGGGCGGGGCGGTGGTGGCCGCGGCGGTGGTTGTCATGACTGTTCCTCCGGTCACGACCGGACGGGGCGCCCGGTCTCGGTAGCAGCGTCCGGCTGTCGGGGCGCCTGCCGTAGAGGCGTGGCACCCGGTCGGACCGGGAGGTTGCCCGGCTCCCCGGGAACGACGACCCAGGACGCGGACGCGGAGTTGGCGCATGCTGGGCACGTGACCGAGGACCCGCACCACCGCACCGCGTCGACCACCGCGCTTGCCTTCGGGCTGCTCGCGGCGGCGTTGGCACTGGTGACGGTCGCGGTCGTCGGCTCGGCCCTCACCGGTCTGGGGCTGGGCGGTGCGGTGGAGTCGTTCGTGGTGACCAACTCTGTGATGGGGTTGGCGTTCCCGGCCTGCGGGGTGCTCTTGGCGTGGCAGCGACCGCGCAACCCGGTCGGGTGGCTGCTCATCGCCGACGGGCTCGGGCACGCCACGACCGCGGCGATGGTTCCGCTGCTTGACGCGGGCGTGGCCGCGGGCTGGCCGGATCCGGTGTTGCGTTCCATGGCGACACTAATGGACTACGCGTGGCCGTGGTCTATCGCGGTGTTCCTGCCGCTGGCGCTGCTGCTGTTCCCGGACGGGCGCCTGGTGAGCCCGCGGTGGCGCTGGTGGGTGTGGATCACGGTTCTCACCAGTCCGCTGTTCGTCCTCTCAGCCGGTGCGGAACCCGCTGCGGTGAACGGCGTCGACTCGTGGCTGGAACTGCCCGGCTACACCGACTTCGCTCCGCTGTGGACGGTCGCCGAGATCCGCACGCTGGTTGTGTTCCTGGCGGCCCTCACCGCCCTGGTGATCCGATATCGGCGGGGCGACGAACGCCTGCGCGGGCAACTTCTCTGGCTGGCGCTGGCCGTCGGTCTGGTGGTGGTGGTCGTCCTTGTCCCGTGGGGGCTGCTGCAGACCGGGCCGGTCCTGATCCTGCTCGCGATCCCGCTGATCCCGGCCGCCATGGTCGTGGCGATCCTGCGCCACCAACTGCTGGACATCCGCCTCGTGGTGTCCCGCGCGGTGCTCTACGGCCTGATGACCGCCGGGGTCATCGGGGTCTACATCGGACTGGTGGCGGCGTTCGACGTCGTGCTGCGCCGCGAGGTCGGCCTGGGCACATCGGTGCTGGCCACCGTGGTGGTGGCCGTCGCGTTCAACCCGGTCCGGGTCCGGGCCCAGCGCCTGGTGGACCGCGGTTTCTACGGCGACCGATCGGATCCGGCGCGGGCGGCCGCGCGGGTGGGGACCCAGCTCGCCGGGGCCGGGCTGGCCGACGTGCCCGCCGTGGTGTGCCAGGCGCTGCGCCTGCCGTTCGCGGCGCTGCGCACCACCGAGGCCGAGCTGGCCGCACACGGCACCATCCCCGAGCACCTGCACGCGGTCCCGCTGGACTACGGCGGCGAGCGGACCGGCGAACTGGTCGTCGGCCTGCGCCGGGGGGAACAGCGCCTCGACGCGGCCGACCGCGGCGTCCTCGAACTGCTCGCCGTGCCGCTCGCGGTAGCGGTGCGTGCGACCGCCCTGTCCGACGCCGTGCAGCGCTCGCGCGAGCAACTGGTCACCGCCAGGGAGGAGGAGCGCAGGCGCCTGCGCCGCGACCTGCACGACGGCCTCGGCCCCGTGCTCACCGGGGTCGCCTTCCAGGCCGACGCCGCGCGCAATCTCCTGGCAAGCGACCCGGCGCGCGCCGACGAACTTGTCGCGTCACTGCGCGCGGAGGTCGGCGCGGCGATCGACAGCGTCCGCCGCCTCGTCTACGGCCTGCGTCCGCCGACCCTCGACGAATTGGGACTGGTCCGGGCGCTGGAACACGAGGCTGAGCGGCTCGTGCCGCTGCGCGTCGAGATCGTCGCCGAGTCCCTGCCCACCCTGCCCGCCGCGGTCGAGGTGGCCGCCTACCGTATCGCCATGGAAGCGCTGACCAACGCCGCCCGCCACGCGCACGCCTCCGAGGTGCGGCTGGTGCTGCGGTGCGGTACCGATCTCGACGTGGAGATCACCGACGACGGGCCAGGCAATGGCGACGGACCCCGATGGCGGCAAGGCGTGGGAATGCGCTCGATGACCGAGCGCGCGGCCGAACTGGGCGGCTGGTGCACAGCGGGACCGTCGGCGACGGGTGGCGTGGTCCGCGCCGCACTGCCACTGACCGGGCCGCGGGCGACTGAGCCAGGCGGTGCCCGATGACCGACCTGCGGATCGTGCTGGCCGACGACCACCCGGTCGTGCGCGACGGGTTGTCGGCGCTGCTGGCCTCGGTGCCGGGGCTGACCGTCGTCGAGACCGTCGCCACCGGCCGCGAAGCGGTGCGCGCGGCCGCCACCGCCGCGCCCGACGTGCTCGTGCTCGACATCCAGATGCCCGATTTGGACGGGATCGCGGCCGCGGTCGAGATCACCCGCGTCGCGCCGAAGACCGCCATCCTGATCCTGACGATGTTCGACGACGACGACTCGGTGTTCGCCGCGATGCGCGCGGGCGCCTCGGGCTACGTCTTGAAGGGCGCGGGCCAGGACGAGATCGTCCGCGCCATCCACGCGGTCGCGGGCGGGGAAGCGATCTTCAGCCCCGGCGTGGCCCGCCGCGTGCTGGGATACCTGGCGGGCCCGCCGCCCAGCGCCGCGCCCTTCCCCGAACTGACCACCCGGGAGCGCGAGGTGCTCGACCTCATCGCGGCCGGGATGCCGACCGCGACCATCGCCACCCGTCTCGGGCTGGCCCACAAGACCGTCAGCAACCACACCTCGGCGGTGTTCGCCAAGCTGCAGGTCGCGGGCCGGGCCGAGGCGATCGTGCGGGCCCGCCGCGCCGGGCTGGGCTGAGGCGATCGGAGGGTGACTCTCACCCCCACGGGTCAACTAATCCGGCCACCCCGGTCCGCGACCGGCAAGGCTCCTACCGTGCTGGTGATGACACCCCCGCGCGCGATAGCCGTGCTTCTCGGGACCCGGCCGGAAGCGATCAAACTCGCCCCGGTCGTCGTCGCCCTGCGCGAGAGCGGCTGGGCCGACGTGACCGTCATCGTGACCGGTCAGCACGACCGGCCCGTGATCGACGAGGTCCTCGGGCTGTTCGGACTCGAGGTCGACATCGACCTCGCGGTGCCCCGCGCCGATGGCGGCGTCGCCGCGCTGACCGTGACGCTGCTGGGCGCCCTCGACTCGACACTGGTCGACCTGCGCCCTGACCTGGTCGTCGTGCAGGGCGACACCGCCACCACGCTGTGCGGGGCCCTCGCCGGGTTCTTCCGCCGAATACCGGTGGCCCATGTCGAAGCGGGTCTGCGGACCCATGACCTGGCGGCGCCGTTCCCCGAGGAGGGCAATCGCAGGCTCGTCGGCCAGATCGCCGCGCTACACCTGGCGCCGACGGTCGCGGCGGCGACGAACCTGTTCCGGGAGGGCGCGCCCGCCGAGACGGTCGTATTGACGGGGAACACCGTCATCGACGCGCTGCGCACGGCGAGCGCGCGGCGCTGCGCCTATGGCAGCGCCGAACTGGAGCGGCTCGACGCCTCCGGCGACCGCGTCGTGGTCGTGACGGCGCACCGGCGGGAGTCCTGGGGCGAGCCCATCCGCCGCGTCGGGGCGGCCGTGGCCCGACTCGCCGACCTGCACCCCGGCGACGGGATCGTCCTGGCCGCCCACATGAATCCGGCGGTGCGCGGGGTCCTCGAGGCCGCGGTCGGGAGCAGGCCGAACGTGCTGATGCCCGGACCGATGGCCTACGGCCCGTTCGCCCGACTGCTCGCCCGCGCCCACCTGGTGGTCACCGACTCCGGCGGGATCCAGGAGGAGGCGCCCGCCTTCGGTGTCCCGGTCCTGGTGACTCGGGAGACGACAGAGCGCACGGAGAGCATCGACGCGGGTGTGGCCCGGCTGGTCGGCACCGACACCGAGGTGATCGTGGCGGCCGCGCACGGGCTGCTGACCGACCCGGCCGCCTACCGGCGGATGGCCCACGCGGTGAATCCGTACGGCGACGGGCACGCCGCACAGCGTTGTGCCGACGCCGCCGGATGGCTTCTCGGCATCGCCGAGCGGCCGCGCGACTTCGCCCCTCCCCTCGTGGGGTGAGATTCGGGGCCGCTGAAGCGATCGTGGCCGCCGAGCGGCATACCGTCGAATCCCGGGGACCGTCTATCCGCCGATCAAGAGAGATATCCAATGGGGTACAACGGAGTGGGACCGGTCGCCGCGGGTGGCACGGCGGCAGGAATGCTCGCCGCCACAGGCGTCGACGTCTTGCTCTGGTCCCTCGTCGGCGTCCTCGCACTCATCGCCGGACTGGTCCTGATCAGGCTCAGCCTGCTCCAGCGGAGCGAAGGCGACTGACATCGTGTGGTCACGTCTTCCTTCCCCCGAGCTGAACGCCGCCCAGCGGGCGGTACGGCTCACGTGGGCCGCGATCTTCGTGGTCGTGGGAATCGCGGGGTGGATGATCCGCTTGCCCTTCCGCGGCGGGGAGGCCACGGCGTCGGCCTGGCTGGCCGACCGCCTGCTCGACGTCCCCGTCTTCGCCTATCCCGCCGAGGCCCGCGTATTCGTGGGCCGCCCGGTGCAACTCGGGTTCGAGATCACCCCCGAGTGCAGCGCGCTCATCGTGCTGCTGGCCTTCCTCCTCGGCAGCACGCTCTTGGCCCTGTTCGCGCCACGGTTCCGGCTGCAGCGCATCCTCTCGGCGTTCGCGCTGTCCTGCGTGCTCATCGTCGTGGTGAACGTGCTGCGCGTGGTGGTCATCGTCGTGGCGAGTTCGGAGTGGGGACACGACGCGGGCTACGTGTTCAGCCATGAGGCGGCGGGCTCGACCATGACGGTATTCGGGGTGGCGCTCGCCCTGCTGGTCTACCTCTGGGTGCTCGCGCGGGACCGTTCGCCGGTGGGTGAGCCGTGATCGATCAGCTTGTCGGCGGTTTCGCCCTGATCGTGGTCGGGTTCGGCCTGCTCTACTGCTTTGGCGCGATCATGGCGGGTGTACTCGAGTTCCGCCACAACGGTCGCAGGGTCGGCCATCAAAGCGGCCATCAATACGGCGAGACGGACGCGGAGGAAGGCCCCGCGTCGCCGTTTCACACCTATGTCCTGGTGGCGGCGCTCGACGAAGCCGCCGTGATCGGGGCGACCGTACGGGCGCTGGTGGCCCAGACCCCCGATCTGAGGGTCGTGGTCGTCGACGACGGGTCCGCCGACGCCACCGCTGAGACCGCGAGAGCCGCCGGTGGCCCGCGCACCGTGGTCGTGCGGCGCACGCTGCCCGAGGCGCGCAAGGGCAAGGGCACGGCACTCAACGCGGGCTTCGCCGAGGTCCTCGCCGACGTGGGGCGGCGCGGGCTCGACCCGAAGCAGGTGCTGGTCTGCGTCATGGACGCCGACGGCAGGCTGTCCACCGGGGCGGTGCGCGAGGTGGCCAAGCTCTTCGACGACGAACGGGTCGGCGGCGCCCAGCTCGCGGTGCGCATCCGCAACCGGCGCTCGCTGCTCACCACGATGCAGGACTTCGAGTTCTGGGGAGTGTCGGCGGTGGCGCAGATCGGGCGGATCCGGACCGGCACGGTCAGCCTCGGTGGCAACGGCCAGTTCGCCCGCCTGTCGGCGCTGCAGGGCCTCAACCGGCCGCCGTGGTCGTCCTCACTCACCGAGGACCTTGACCTGACGATCTCCCTACTGCTCGACGGGTGGCGTCTGACCAGCACCATCGAGGCGTCGGTCGAGCAGGAAGCGGTGCCGGAGATGTCGCGGCTGCTGCGCCAGCGGACGCGGTGGTTCCAAGGGCACATGGTCTGCGCGCGCAGGCTGCCGGAGATCTGGCGTTCCCGCCGGATGAGCCATGCCGCCGTGCTCGAGCTCAGCCTGTACCTGTCGATCCCGTGGCTGCTCATGCTGCCGTGGTCGGTGCTGTTCCACTTCGGACTGCTGGAGATCGTGCGCAACCTCATCACCGGCGGCGGCGTGTTCGGCGGCGCCGGTTGGGAACGGGCGATCCGGGCGTTCGCGTGGTACATCATCTCCTTCGCGCCCAGTGTCGCGTTCGGACTGATCTATCTGCGCCGCAACCGCGAGATCGGGCTGCTCCGCGCGGTCGGGCTCTCGCACCTGCTCATCGCGGTGACCTACATCGGCTACGCCGCCGTGTGGGGTGCGCTGCGCCGCATGCTGCGCGGCGAGATCGACTGGGAGAAGACCCAACGGGTCGGAGCCGAGCAACCCGTCCCCGCCCGCTCGGGTGGACCGACATGACGCTGCTGCTCGCCGCTACCGCGGCCGTCATCGTTGGGAGCTGGCGGTTCACGCTGTCGCTGGGTCTTCGCCGGACCGTGGACACGGCGTCGGCCTGGCTGGTGGTCCTGGCCACCCAGTTCTGCCTGATCGTCCTCGGGGTCGGCCTGGCCGGGCAGCTGCGACCCGCCCCGCTACTGCTCGCCGCGGGTGTGGTGGCCTTCGCGCAGGTTCTCTGGAGCCTGACTCGAGGCCGGGCCACGGCTCGCCGGACCGGTCGCGCGGTGTGGGGAGCGCTTGGCCGCGCGGCGCGCCGTCCGTGGCGACATCCGATCTTGCTCGCGCTGGGGCTGCTGGTGCTCGCCCAGTACCTGTGGCGGCTGGCGATCGCCGTGCGCTTCCCCGTCTTGGACTGGGACGGCAACACCTACCACCTGATCTCCGTGGACAACTGGGTTCAGAACGAGGCGGTGACCCACTCGCCGCAGTCCGTCTTCGCCGATGTGTACCCGCAGAACTCCGAACTGATCACGGCCTGGGGCGCGACCTTCCTGCACAGCACCTGGCTCGCGGGTCTCACCCAGTTCCTCTTCGTGGCCATGGGCTTCGCCGCGGTCGTGGGCATCGCTTCGAACGCCGGGGCCCGCCGGTCGGGGGCGCTGTTCGCCGGACTGCTGTTCGCGGCGACGCCGATCCTGCTCGTGCAGGTCGGCTCCGGCTATGTCGACATCGCCGCGAGCGCGACCGTGCTGGTGGCCTGGCAGCTGATCCTCTCGGCGTACGACCTGCGCGGCGAGTCGCCGCGGCGACTCGTCCCGCAGTTCCTGGTCGCGGGACTCGCCGTGGGCATGATGCTCGGCACGAAGTCGTCGAACGTGCTGGGCGCGGTCATGGCGGTGCTGATAGCGGTTTTTGTGCTGCTGAGCCTTTGGCGAGTGCTGCGCCCCCCGGAGCCCGCGCCCCCGCCGCCAGGCCCGGGGGGACCGGCTACCGAGTCGCCCACGGGTGGCGGCGTCACCGTGCTGACCGCGCCCGCGCCCGCCACCACGCGCGTCATGGCGGTCCGACAGCGCTTCGGGACGTGGGCCGTCGCTCCGCTGTCCGCACTGCTCATCCCGGCTGTGGTGGTCGGCGGGTTCTGGTATGTGCGCAACCTGGTGACGTACGGCAATCCGCTCTGGCCGGTCACCATCCCGTTCTTCCAGGGGCAGGGGACGGTCCAAGAGCTGATCATCGGTGGGAACATCCCGCCGGAGCTCGTCTCGCTGCCGCCGCTCACCCAGATCTTCCAGTCCTGGAGTACCGACCTGTTCGCGCACCCGTTCCTGTTCGACCAGCGGCTCGGCGGATTCGGTCCGCAGTGGCTGTTACTGGGTCCGGCGATCCTGGTGATGATCTTCGGGTTCCTGCGCGACCGGGTCGTGTATCTGCTCGGCCTGCTGATCCCGTTCAGTGCGCTGCTTCTGTTGCAGCCTGCCTCGTGGTGGTCACGGTTCACGATCTTCTTCGTCGGGCTGGGCGCGGTCTGCTTCGTCTTGGCGGCGCGTTGGCTGGGCGGGCGCTGGGAACACGTCCTGCACGCGGGCGTGGTCGTCCTCGTCGGCATCGGGATGTGGTGGTCGGTTTCCCCCACCTACCTGTCAGCCAACGGCACAGACCCGCTCTCGCCCGGCCAGGCCTTCCAGTTGCTGCGCGGCGACGACCAGACCCGTTACACCACGCGCTTTCCGTGGCTCGCCTACACCGACCTCGCCGACGCGCCGCCGGGCTCCGTCGTCGCGATCCCCGACCGCAATCCGCTGCTGTTCACCCATCCCTACGTCGGCACGGACCTGCGCAGGCGGCTGGCGGTCATCCCCACGCCGAGCGACCTCGGGACGCTGCGGGCCAAGCTGGCCGATGTGCGAGCCGACTTCGTCGTGCTCGACCCGAAAACTGAGGCGACGGCCGGACTTGCCCGCGACGCCCTGCTCGACCCAGCGCACTTCACCCCTGCAGGCGCCACTTTTGACGGCCAGCTGTTCGCCGTCCGATGACTTGCCCGCGGAATTAACCCCGTGAGGGGAGGTTCTACCGCAGCGACAAGACCGGCGCGAAGCCTAGCGTCAACAAATGCGACCAGTTCGACTCGAAGGCCGCCGTCTACCGAGCGTGGGAGGGCTTTTCATGTCCATCAGAACAATTCGCGGGGGTCGCGCCACACTCGTCGCCGGTTTGGCGATCATCGGCCTTTTCGGCACCGCCGGAATCGCCAATGCTGCCCCGGGCTCCACGAGTTCGTTCGCGTTGAGAACCGGAGGACTAATCACCGCGGGCCCGTTCGCCTCCAGCGCCTGCGCGCCCGGCGCCTGCGCCCCCGGCAGTCTGGCGAGCGCCAACGTCGTGGGCGTCGTCAGCACCGGCTTGCTGCAGACGACGGCGACGACGACCGGCGCGTCCGCCACCGTCAACAACATCAACGCGATCCTCAGCGGACTCACTGGCCTGACTGCCACCGCCGTGAGTTCCAGCTGCACGATCGACGCCGTGACCGGCCTGGTGAGCGGCACCACCACCATTGCCAACGGCGTGGTCAACACATTGCTGACGCCGCCGATCAACCTGGCGGCCAACCCCGCGCCGAACACCACGGTCAACGTGCTCGACGCCGCGGTCGCCTCCGTCGTGCTCAACCGTCAGACCACGGCCCCCGACGGCACGCTCACGGTCGACGCGATCTTCATCACGCTGCTCAACCTCCAGACGATCACGATCGCCACGTCGAACTGCACCCCGACGGTCGACCCGATCCCGATGGCGACCGGTACCGGGCTACTTCTCGGTGGCGGCTTGCTGGGCTTCGCCGTACTGGTCTACTTCATCTCCCGCCGAACAGTCCTGGCTCGCAGGCGCAGCTGACCTGCGTCGATAGCCACCAGCGACGCGACGTCCTCTCGGTTCCCGGCGACGGGGATTCGAGAGGACGTCGCTAGTTCGGTCAGCGGACGATGCGGTAACGCAACGCGATGGCGACCGCATGCGCTCGATCGTGCACGCCGAGTTTGCGGAAGATCGCCTTCACATGCGTCTTGACCGTGTCCTCGCTGATGTAGAGCGCCCTGGCGATGTTGGCGTTGTCCCGACCCCGGGACATCTCCTGCAGCACGTCGGACTCGCGGCGCGAAAGCCCCACGCGCGCGCCCGGCCAGTCGCGGGACCCTCCGCGCTGCGCCGCCCGCAGCGCCAGGCTGCCGCCGAGCGCCTGGTCCAGCACGGTTTCGCCGTCGCTCACCCCTTCGATCGCCTGGATCAGCGACTCGGCCCGGATGCCCATGAGCACGTAGCCGCGCGCGCCCGCGCGCAGCGCCTCGAACACATGCATCTCCGCCTCTTGGGTGGTCAGGATGATGACCTTCGCCGCGGGCCACCGGTCGCGGATCTCCCGACAAACCTCCAGCCCGATGCCCTGCCCGAACCTGATGTCGAGCAGGACGACGTCGGGCCGGAGGCTCTCGATGGCTTCGAACGCGCCCACCGGGTCCTCCGCCATCGCGACGACCTCGATCGATGGATGGCCCGCCAGCATCGCGCGCAGCCCTTCGCGCACCATCTGCTGGTGATCCAACACGAGGACGCGGACTCGGGCAGGCTCCACCGATGCCAGGGTCGCGGGCGTGGGCAGGAAACTTCGCGGCATATCTCATATGTCGATTCGACACACATGCTTGTTTCACTCCAGCCGAATCAGGTCGAACACGTGTCCGCAGTCAGTCGTACGCAATGTGTTACACAGGTTTTGCCGGAGATCAAATGCCCGGCGACCGGAGTGAAAGCGAGTGGAAGGTGTCGGGACAAGATCAGCGATCATCTGGCGGTCCTGGTGAATGATGTTTCGGCGCGTGCAGACTTCAGGGGGTAGGCGCCGGCGAGCGCGTAGTGGAATGGGGATGGCGGCGCGGCCGAGAAAACCGTGGGAACGGTCGCTGAGCTTGGCGAACACCCAGTTGTTCATCAGGCCGTTGTTCCACGCACTGTGCTGGCTGTTCCAGCCGTGGTCGAGGCCGCCGCCCGAAGATCGGGGGCGGAAAGGTTGCTATGGCCATCTGGTCGAACAGAGCCTGCGCGCCGTCGCGGAACAGCAGGTCCGAGGATTGGGCCGTCCTGCTCTCCACGCTCGGCGGCACCGCGGGAACCCTGGTCGCGGTCACCAGCGGCTACGCCCTGCTGAAGGACTGGCCCGCGATCTTCCCCTCGACGATGCTGGCTGGCGGCCTGGCCATCGCCGCGCTGGTCGGCGCGCTCGCGGGCGCCTACCCGGCCTCCCGCGCCGCCCGACTTTCCCCACGGAGGCATTGAGCTAGTGCCCCGGTCCGAGACCAGGTCTTTTGCGGCTCAAAGCCTTATCATCGGACTGACCGCGGTCGCGGCCGCCGAGCCGACCCTCGCCTGCGTTGTCGGTGGCGTCAGCGCGACTCAGACCGTCGCTGACCCTGGCTGGGGCCAGGGCGGTGGCACTGACATCGCCGTGGTCCGCCTGGCGCAACCAGTCCCGCAGCAGGCCGGGCGCATCTCGGCCCAGTCCGGTCCGGTCGACACCGCGACCCGCATCATGGGCTGGGGACAGACTTGTCCGACACCCGGCGGCTGTGCGCTTCCGACCAAGCTGCAGCAGCTCGACACCAAGATCATTTCCGACGTCCTTTGCGCGGGCGCCAACTTCTCGGCCGACATCCGCACCTACAACCCGAACCACGGCGGCGCCTGTTTCGGCGACTCCGGTGGCCCGCAGGTCAAGCTGGTCAACGGCCAGTGGGAGCTGATCGGTGTCACCAGCCGCCCCGGCGGCGGCTGGGCGTGCGGCGAGGCCCCGTCGATCTACACCGATGTTCCGTTCTACCGCCAGTGGATCAACGGACAGACCCGTCTCAACCTGTGATCAACCGGTGACGACGCCGACCACCAGATTGATGGTGGTGGCCAGGATGACTGTGCCGAACGCGTAGGACAGCAGGCAGTGGCGCAGTGCGATCGACCGAATCGTCGTGCTGGAGACGCCGGTGTCGGACACCTGGTAGGTCATGCCGAGGTTGTAGCTGAAGTAGAAGAAGTCGCGGTAGGCGGGCGGGTCGTCGGAGTTGAAGTCGATCCCGCCCGCCGTCCCCGTGTAGTAGAGATTCGCGTACCTGGCCGCGTACATGAGATGCAGTGCCGCCCACGACAGGAACACCCCGCCGAGCGCGGTCGCCGCCGCGATCCGCCGGTCGCCGCCGGTGCCGATGACGAGCAGCAGCACGACACCGACCAGCCCGCTCAGCGCCGCCGTGACGACGACGACTTCCTCCAGACCCGGCCGAAAGTCCTCCCGCCTCGCGTTGTGCCGGGTGTCGTCGGCGTCCATCGGCCACAGAGCCGCCCACCCCAGGACGACGAACAGGCCCGCTGTCCCGCTGATGCCCCCGAGTACCCCCAGGAGCGGGTCGGCGAGAACGCCGACGCCCGACCCGACCGCCAGGCCGCCGACCAGCGAGCCGGCCAGACGCCCCAACGCCGAGTTCGCGACCATGGCCTCATGGTCGACTATGTGTCTCGTCCGTGCACCTTGATCCGGCGAGGATGGCCTCGATCTCCTCCGCCATCGCCGCGCTGAGCTGTTTGAGCAAGGTCGTCACCTCTTCCTCGTCCCACGCGTAGCCCGCGATCGCGTCGGTGACCGTGAACAGCGGCAGTGACAGCCGATCGCGGGTCGCCTGGTAGCCCGGAAGGGTGTCGGTGATGATGGCGCGGGCGAGGAGTTCGGCGTCGCGGAGGGCGTCGGTGATGCCGTGGGCGGTGATGGGATCCTTGAAGTAGCCCGCGTCGCCGACGAGAGCCCAGCCGGGGCCGGACGCCCGGCGCAGATGGCCGTGGCGGCCGGGGAAGCGGCGCGGCGGACCGGATGGAGCGCCCGCGAGGCGGTCGGCCAACTCGGGTGCGGTGGCGGTGAGCAGCCGCCGGAATCCGGCGACCGGGTCGTGGATCAGCTCACGCCGGAACCGGGGCTGGGGCGTCGCGACGAAGACGCAGGTCTGGCCGTCGTTGGTCGGGATGGCACCCGCCGCGGCGTGGTTTCGGAAGAACCACTCGTAGCCGCCGCTGGACTCCGCGTCCAAGTAGCAGTAAGCGGTGGTGCCGAGGGTTGCGCCCTGACGGTCCGTCGCGGCCCCGGTCCAGTGCGCGACCCGGGAACCCATGCCGTCGGCGCCGATCGTGTGCCGCGCGCCGATTGTGACCGGCGAGCCGTCCCGATCGTGCCCCACGATGCCGATGACCCGGCCGCGATCGTCGCGGCGCAGTGCTTTGGCCGTGACGCCGTAGCGCAGCGTCGCGCCTGCCCCGGCCGCGGCGTCGGCGATGATCGGGTCGAGCACGGTCCGCCTCGGCGCGTAGAGCGCGTCCACTCCGTGCGCCGACTTGATCGGGACCATGGTGCTCCCCGACTCGGTGTGGAACGTGGCGTGCCGAACCGGGGGAGTGCCCGCCGCGGTGACCGCGCCGAGCAGGCCCCACCGGCTCAGCTGCAGCACACCGCCGCGCATGAGTGCGTGGGTGGACAGCGTGTCGGCGCCGCGGCGGGACCGGTCGACGATCAGCACCCGCAGGCCCGCCCTGGCGAGCAGCATGCCGGTCGCCGCCCCAGCCGGGCGGGCGCCGACGATCACGACGTCGTAGTGATCCATGGTGACCTCTCACCGTCGCTTCCTGGTGGACCGGCGCGCCGAACGACGCGCGTAGTCCTCCAGATAATCTGCGAACTCGGCGGCCGCGAACATCTCGACTACGCCGTCTCGACGTCGATCGACACCGGCACGCCGTTGGTGATCACATCGAACACCGCCGATCGCCGCCGGGACTGCTCGACGACCTCCCGCAGCTTCGCCGGGTCGTCGCCCGCCAGCTTGAAGCTGACCTTGATCCGCTGGAACCCGTTGCGGACCTGGTCGGACAGCCCGAGGATGCCGAGCAGGTCGATGTCGCCCTCGACGGTCGAGGTGACCTCGGTCAGGTTGACCTTGCGTACCGCGGCGATGTTGGCCAGCCCCGCGGTCAGGCAAGCGGCCAGCGCGTGCAGCAGGTACTCCACCGGCGTCGGCCCCTCGTCATCGCCGACCAGCACCGGCGGGTGGTCGGCGTCGAAGGTCCACGCCCGTTCGTGCGTCATCTCCTGCGTCGCGCCGTAGAAGCCGTGCACGGTGGACCGGTTGTGGGTTCCGCTGACCCAGGTGTTGGTCGCCCGGAACTGGAACTTCGCGATCTCCGGGGCGGCCTTGACCGCGTCGAGCGTGGCGAACAGCCGGGCCGTGTCGACGCCGTTGCGGGTCGTCTCGTCCATTGTGGTCATTTCTCTGATTCCTCCTGGTGTTCATTCGGTCGACCGACCGAATGTGATCGAAGAGCCCGCGGGCGGGATGCGGGCGGGTTCAGGTCAGACGAGGTCGGCGATCATCGCGGCGGCCCGCGCGGCGCCGTCGGTCTCGACGTCGAGGTAGTCGACTGGCTTGCCGAGCTGCTCGACGACGCGGGCGGCGATCAGATCGGGGTCTGTGGTGGCGTAGTCCACGCACACGCCCGCCCGGTAGCGGTCCAGCCGGGTGCGGACGTGGAAGTTCTGCTCGAAGTGGTGCGCGAGCGGGAAGTACAGGAACGGCCGCTTCGCCGCGGCGAGTTCCATGGTGGTGGTCAGCCCGCCCTGCACGACCGCCAAGTCGCACACGGACAGGTGCTCGTACAGCCGGTGCACGTAGCCGCGCGGTTCGAGGCCGGGGCGCTCACCGAACTCAGCGGGGTCGATGCGAGGCCCGGTCACCACGACCATCCGCAGTTCCGGTACCGCCTTCTTGGCCATCGGGAACGCGGCGACCACCTTGTCGAGCAGCGCGCGCCCGATCCCGCTGCCGCCGACCGCCACGACGCAGACCAGTTCGTCGTCGCGGTAGCCGAGCGAGCGGCGCAGCGCGGGCACGTCATCGGGGTCCGGCGGGGTGAACCCGGTGATGTAGCCGGAGAAGTCGAAGTGCTCGGCGGTCCAGTCCCGAATGGACGGCAGTCCGGCGCCGAAGGTGTCCGGCACGATGTCCTGCTGTCCGCCGACGAAGATCGCGCGGTCCCGGATCCACGGGTACCGGTCGATGTGCTCGATCATCTCGGCGTTGTAGTCGGCGGTCAGGAACGCCTCGCGGGCGCCGCCGTCGGGCATCGGCAGGTAGCCGACGAAGTCTGTGAGCCACACGTTCTGGCCGCGCTTGAGCTCCGGATTCTCGTGCCAGTAGTGGTCGACATCCCATGCCTCGTCGCCGATGACCAGGTCGTAGAGCCCCTCATCGACAACTTCCTGGAACAGCATGAAGTTGGCCAGCAGGATCTCGTCCATGTTCCGCAGCGTCTGGAAGCAGTGCAGATCATGGCCACTGGCCTCGGAAGCGACGTGCGCGGACTCGTTGGCCAGCCACTTGCTCGCCGGGTGGATGCGTTCGCCCTCCGCTTCCAGCACGGTCGTGACCGGGTGCTGCGCCAGCCAGTCGATCTCCAGGTCTGGCCGCAGCCGCTTGAGTTCCTTGGCGACGGCGACGTCACGGCGGGCGTGGCCGAGCCCGATGGGGGAGGACAGATACAGCGCCCGCTTGGCGCGCGACGGGCCGCGGGTCCAGGTCGTGGTGCGCATGGGCTATCCCGTGATCTTGTCGGTGAACTCGGTGAGAACGGGACAGCGCACCCGCCCGCACAGCGCCTCGCTCTCGCCGTGGTCCTGGACCTCATAGGCGATCCGAACGCCGCCGTGGTCCACTGTGTCCTCAACGTCAGGTATTCGCGCTCTCATGATGGATCCGTTCCACGAAGTCCTTGATCAGGAGATTGACCCGGACCGGGTCGCGTGCGTTCGGCAGGTGCCCGGCGCCACGCAGCAGTGCCAGCTCGCCGCCGGTCCTGGCCGCGAGCTGCTCGCTGCGGTCGGTCGGCACGAGTCCGTCATCTGTCCCGTGGATGGCCAGCAGCGGGCAGTCGACCCTCGCCAGCCACTCCTCGACGGACTCCTTGCCCGGCCGGGGAGCGTGGCTCTCGGCGACCAAGACGGCGCCGTCGGTCTCCTGGCCCCAACCCACCGCGTCCTCGATCTGCTTGGTGGAGTGCGGCTCGGTGAAGCACTGGCCGAAGAAGAACCACAGGAAGTCGTCGTAGTGCTCCAGCCAGTACGGCCGGGTGTACTTCGCCCAGTGCGCCTGCGGATCGCGGCCGCCGAGCGGCACCGCTGACGGTGGGAGGTCAGCTCGAGCGTCGAGGTCCCACGGCTCCAGCTTGCCCAGCACGAGCGCCGGGCTGATGGCGACCAGACCCGCGACCCGCGACGGGTGCGCGGCGGCCAGCCCGAGCGCCCAGTTCGCGGCCCGGGACAGCCCGACCACGACGGCCCGTTCGGTGTGCGTGGCGTCCAGCACCGCGAGCGCGTACGCCACCTGGGCGGCTTGCCCGTACGGGTCGGCGTCGAGGGGCCGGTCCGCGCGGCCGTTGCCCGGGCCGTCGTAGGAAACCACGCGGAAATGTCTTGCGAGATAGGGGATCTGCAGTTTCCAGCAGCGTTTGTGCACCGCGGTCCACGTCGGCAACAGCAGGACGGTCGCGCCCGCTCCGTACACCTCGTAGTGAAGCGTGACGCCGTCTTGGACGACGGTGCCGTCGGCGGCCGGGGCACACGCTCTCATCGCCGTAGCCCTTCCGCGAACCGCTTGATGATCAGGTTGACCCGCACCGGATCCCTGACCTGCGGGAAATGGCCTGCGCCGACCAGCGTGACCAGGTCGGCGCCGGTGGCCTCGGCGAGCGCGACCGACGCGGCGTGGTTGCGCACCGCGTCGTCGGTGCCGTGCATGACGACCATCGGGCAGGTGACCATGGCGGCGAGGCGACGGGCGCACGCCTCGTCGTGGTCGGCCACGCCAAGGTGGGAGTCGGTCAGCATTTCGCCGTCCGTCTCCATCGCCCAGCCCACCGCGTCCTCGACCTGCTTGGTGGAGTGCGGCTCGGAGCAGATGCGGCCGACCATGAACTCGACGAACTCCGGGTAGCGGTCACGCCAGACGCGCGCGTTGTACAGCTGCCACCCGGCCGGGTCGTCGATCAGGTCGTGGAAGCGTGTGACGGTGCGTTCCGCCAGCGGCGGCGCCAGCGGCACCGCGGGGGCGATGAAGACCGCACCCAGCACCCGGTCGCCGTGCTCGGCGCACAGGCGCAGGCCCCACAGCCCGCCCGCCGAGATGCCCACCAGCACAGCCCGGTCGACCCCGACAGCGTCCAAGACCGCGAGCGCGTCGGCGGCGAACTCGGTGTCGCGGTACGCAGCGGCGCCGACCGGCCGGTCGGACGCGCCGTTGCCCCGGCCGTCGAAGGTGACCACGGTGAAATGCCTGGCCAGGTAGGGGACTTGCAGTTTCCAGCACCGGGAGTGCACGAGCGACCAGGTCGGCAGCAGCAGGATCGCCGGATCGCCGTGGCCGTAACGCGCATAGTGGATCTTGACGCCATCGCGGACCACGATGCCGTCGGACTCCGGTGCGCACGCCCTCATCGTTCTTCCAACACCCGTAACAGCTCGCCGATCTTGCGCAGCGCCGAGCGGGCCGCCACCTGCGTGTCGTCCAGGCCAAGCAGGATCACGGCCTCGGCGCCGAGGAACGGCAGCCCGGCGAGCGCGGCGATCTCCTCGGCGGTGAACGCCGAGAGCCCGCCGAACCGGCCCATGGCCCGCTTCGCCACCTCGGCGAGCAAGTCGAACCACCCGCGCAGCTCGTCGCGGACCACACGCGCGATCTCGGGGTTCGACCAGCCCGCCGCCGTCATCTCCAGCAGCAAGCGCACATAGCCGGACTCGATGTCGTCGTCGAAATAGTCGCAGGCCTGCATCCACTGCTTCCACAGCGGCAACTCGGTGTCGAACATGGCCTCTTGCCGAGCCAGCCGAGCCTGGTTCTCCTTGTCGAGCAGGGCGAGCATGAGGTTCTGCTTGGACCCGAAGTGGTAGTGGATCTGGCTCAGCGGCACCCCCGCCGCCTCCGCGATCCCGCGCGTCGACACGTTCGCGTACCCGGCATCCAGCAGCGCCCCCTTCGCCGCGGCGACGATCCGCGACCGGGTGTCCTGCTCGACTGGTGCCACGGGAGAACTCCTTCGTTCGGTCGATCGACCGAAACTACGCCGCGGGCCCTGCGGTGTCAACGCGGTAGTCCCGGTTGCGGGTCACCACCCCCGCTGGCGGACACCCCGGCGGGCCGAGGACGCGTCCGCCATCACCGGGTCGCCCGTCCCTCGGGCTGAACCCGGCGCAGTTGGAGTCAGCGATGCGGCAACGCGCGCGACGGTGAACATTTGCCCCGAAGCCCGGTAGAGCCCACCCACGCCGCCGCGGGAGTTCACGGCCCGTCAGTCGGTGGGTTCAGCCAGTTCTGACGCGCGCTGGTCGCATGAGTCGCGTTAGGTCCACGCTCACTGAGTGCCCCTTGACCGCGCCCACACTCAGGCGCGGTCAAGGGCACTCCGTCCGGGATTCGTCAGTCGTGCGCGACGCCCAGGTCGTCGAGGGTGGTGCGGAGCCAGGTGAGGGACCGTTCGAGCATCGGGCCGTTCTGGCCCTCGCACTCGATGCTGAGCACACCGTCGTACTCATTGTCCCGCAGCAAGGCGAGGATCTCGCGGATGTTGTCCGCGTTGACGCCGTCCCCGATGGCGCAGTGGCTCACCGCGATACCGGTCTGGCCGCCGCGGACGGCGTCGGCAAGGGACTGGGACACGTCCTTGACGTGGACGTGGCTGATCCGGTCGAGGAAACGTTTGGTGAAGGCGACCGGGTCCTGGCCCGCGATGTAGGTGTTTCCGGTGTCGAGGTTCATCCCCAGCAGCGGGGAGTCGACGAAGTCGAGCATCTGCGCCATGCGGTCCGGGTTCGTGGTGAAGTAGCCATGCGGTTCGATGTTGATCCGCATGTCGTGCGCTTCGGCGACTTCGAGAATCTGCTCGTAGCTGCGCTTCATGAGCGCCATGGACTCGTCGTCGGTCAGCCCTTCCGGCCGGTGCAGGCCGTCGGTGGTGTCCACCCGGTCGCAGCCCGCCTGGGCGGCCCAGGCGATGGACTTGAGCACGTACGGCACCCCGCGCAGGGGTCCGTCCGCGCCGGACAGGGGATAGGCGGCGTCCACTTGGGAGAAGCGGATGCCGCGCGCCTCCATCTTGCGCCGCAGCAGGGCGGGGTCCTCGTAGAGCGCGACGTGCGGCTGGTACCCCAGGCCGTGGATCCAGCTGACGCCGTCGATGAGACCGCACTCGATGTGGTGGACGTCGTGCGCCTGCGCCCAGTCGAGGCACTTCTCGAACGACCAGTACGCGGAGTTGAACGCGTCGGTGTGGAAACCGATCTGCATGTCTCGACCTTCCGTGATCAGATTTTGGTGAGGAACACGCCGGAGAGCACGGCGTTGGGTCCGGCGGTCGACGTCACCCGGACGGTGACCGGCTCGGCGACGGTCCACGACAGCCAGCGCCCGCCGTTGAACGACGTCGCCAGGTCGGTGCTCGCCACCACCGTTCCCCCGGCGCCGACCAGCTCGACGCGCTGCCTGCGCGCGGTGGAGTCCCAGTCCACGAAGTACGCCGACACCGCGTACCGGGACCCGGCCGGGATCGAGATGGCCGCGCTGACCTGCGGGCCGAACCAGGTCGTTGCCGACCGCCCGCCGCCCGGCTTCTCCAGCGCCCGCGCGTCGGTCGTGCTCGCCGCCCAGGTGTGCGCCTGCGCCGAGGTGGTCACGCTGACGCCGGACGGCAGCGACGTGCCCACGGACGGGATGGCGTGCCCGGACTGGCCGTACGAGCCGGTCCAGGTGCCGCCCGCGGCGGGGTGCGAGGTGAGGAACAGCCCGGACAGCACCGCGTTCGGGCCCGCGGTCCGCCGCACCCGCACGGTGACCGGATCAGTGACCGTCCAGGTCAGCCAGCGCCCATCGGCGAACCCGCTCAGCGCGGTCGAGCTGATGACCTGGCCCGCCGCGTTGACCAGCTCCACCACCTGCGCGCGGCCGCTGCCGTCATAGTCGGTGAAGTACGCCGCGAGCGTGTGCGACGTGCGGGCCGGGACGGACACCTGCACGTCGAACTGGGTGCCGTTGAACCAGGTGGTCGCCACCCGACCGGTGCCGGAGGGATGCTGCAGGGCGCGGGGCAGCGTCGACGGGTTCGCCCAGGTGTGCGGTGTCGCCGACGCGGCCGGGGTGACCGTGACCCCGGACGGCAGCGACGTCGCCACGTTCGGGATGGCGTGGCCGGTGCGGCCGTACACGCCGACCCAATCGCCCGCTGGGCGCTGCCCGACCCCGACCCCGGCGCCCGTGACTTCGACGGTGTCGAGGATCAGGGAGTAGTTGACCCCCGCGTTGCCGCGGAACACCAGGTACAGGTCGTGCGTCCCGGCCGGTGCGGTCACCGGGACCGGCGCGGTCTCGGTGAAGGTGAACCAGCCGCCGGTGTTGGCCACCTGCGTGGTGGCGACGAGCTGCCCGGTGGGGCTGCCAAGGCGGGCCTCGATGCGGCCGCCCGCCTCGCCCGCGGCGACCCGGTACTTGATCGCGTCGATGCCCTGGAAGCTCACGGTGCCGTACTTGACCCACTCGCCGTCCTGGATGTTGCCGACGAACTGGCCGTACTCGGCGTTCGCGTGGTTCTCGATCGCGACGCCCTGTCCGGCGGTGAAGTAGTGCGCCTGGAACCGCTTGGGCCGGTAGATCGAGTTCGCGGTGCCGGTGAGCTTGCCGGTGCCGTTCGGCAGTCCCGCGTCGGTGTACCGGGCGTCGATGGCCCAGAACGCGTTCGCTGCCGCGTGCCCTTCGTCGAGGAACGTGGGCGCGACGCCACTGCACGCCCGGACGGGATCGGTGGGGTGGGCGTGGTCGTCGTGGCCCAGCGCCGCCTGGACCACCACGTCCGCGCAGCTCACCGGGCCGTCCGGGTCGGTCGCGGTGACCTGCCATGGCAGCGAGTCGCCCCAGCCGAAGAACCCGCCGTTGACCGGCGCGGTGATCGCCACGGTCGGCGCGGTGTTGCCCGCGACAATGGTGACCTGCGCGGTTCCGGTGCGATGTTTCTCGGTGTCGCGTTCGGTGACCGTGAGGGTGACCGGGTATTCCCCCGCCGCGGCGAACGCGTGCGTCGGATTGGGGTCGGTCGACGTGGTGCCGTCGCCGAAGTCCCACCGGTAGGTCAGGACGTCGCCGTCCGCGTCTCGGGTGCCCGCGCTGGTGAACGCCACGGTGAGTGGCGCGGGACCGCTGCGCCGGTCGGCCCCGGCGACCGCGGTGGGCGCGCGACCGCCCGCGACGTAGTCGATGCGGTAGAGCCCGGAGTCCGGGTTGTCGCGGCCGAAGCCGCCGCCCCACTCCAGCAGGTACAGCGAGCCGTTCGGCCCGAACGCCATGTCGACTGGCGCCTTGTAGGGGAGGTTCGACAGCACCGGGTTGATCGCCATGACCTTCCCGGCCGCGTCGAGCGGGAACTCCTTGATGTAGTTGCGGCCCCACTCGTAGAACAGCGGTGTGCCGGAGAAGTACGCGGGCCACTTGGTGTCCGACTGCAGGTTCGCGTCGTACCGGTAGACCGGGCCCGCCATCGGGGCGCCCGCGCCGGTGCCCAGCTGCGGGAACTCCGCTGAGGCGCCATAGGAGTACCAGACCTCGGCGGCCCGGGAAGACGGAAGGTTCGTCAGGCCGGTGTTGTTGGGCGAGGTGTTGACCGGGTTGGCGCAGTCGAACTTCGCGCCCGAGGTGTTGGTGGCGAAGTTGTAGTCGTTGAACGGGATGTTGTTGCCGATGCAGTACGGCCACCCGTAGTTCCCAGCGGACTTCACGATGTTCCACTCGACGATGCCCGCGGGGCCGCGGTTGGCGTTCGCTGAGCCCGCGTCCGGGCCGTAGTCGGCGAGGTAGACCGTGCCGTCGATGTCCACTGTGTACCGGAAGCCGTTGCGGAACCCCATCGCGTAGATCTCCGGCCGGGTCTTCGCGGTCCCCGGCGCGAACAGGTTGCCCGCCGGGATCGTGTAGGTCCCGTCCGGCTGGGGCTTGATCCGCAGCAGCTTGCCGCGCAGTTCGTTGGTGTTCGCCGAGGAGCCCTGTGCGTCGAAGTACTGCCTGCCCGGGCGCTCGTCGATCGGGGTGTACCCGCTGGACTCGAACGGGATCACGTCGTCGCCGACGGACAGATACAGGTTGCCCGACCCGTCGAAGCGCAGCGTGCCACCCGTGTGGCCGATCTCGTTGGGCGTGCGCCCGGCGGGCACCTCCAGCACGACCTTCTCGCTGGCGAGGTCCATTGTGTTGCCGGACATGGTGAACCGGGACAGCCGGTTGAGCGGACCGCTGCCTGCGGGGGAGTAGTAGACGTACACCCAGTGGTTGGTGGCGAACCCGGGATCGATCGCGAGGCCGAGCAACCCGTCCTCGCCGCCGCTGTACACCGGGATCGTCGCCGCGGTCACCGTCCGGCCCAGCGTCGGGTCGTACACGCGGACCTGCCCCTTCACCAGCTCCGTGTAGAAGACCCGGCCGTCGGGGGCGACCGCGATCCCCCACGGGGCGGAGGTGTCGAGATCCAGCGGCACCTTCTCGTAGTTCGTCCAGTCGGTCGCGCCGCAGTCGCCCGCGGCCACACCCGCGGCGTACTCGATCCCGCCGAGCGCGTGCGCCTGGAAGTCGGGCTCGCTGTAGACGGACTTGGCGTGCCCCATCGAGGTGATCCAGGTTCGGCCGCCCTCGTAGTTGTCGCACCAGGTCACCGGGTGGTCGGACCCCATGCGCCCGGAGGAGGAGGTGTAGCTGCTCTCGTCCAGCTGCGTCAGCACGTGCTTGGCGCCGCGCACCGAGCGGTCGAAGGCGTACCACTCCTCGCTGCGGCTGATCTCGCGCGGCAGGTCCTTTGTGGATGGGTGCGCCCGGTCGGTTACCTGCAAGGTGGCTGTGACACCGGAGGAGGCGGTGTGCGAGGTGAACTCGGCGCCGATCAGGCCGCGGTAGAACGCGTTGCCCTGCTCCATGTCCAGTGGGTTGTGGATCGCCACCACGCCGCCGCCCGCGCGCACATACCGCTCGAACACGCCTTCCTGCGCGGTGTTCCACACGTCGCCGGACGCCTGCGCCAGGATGACCACGTCGAAGGTGGCCAGGGTGGCGTCGGTGAACTGCGTGGCGTCCGTCGTCTGCACGACGTCGAAGTCGTGGTCGACACCGAGCCGCCCCACCATGGCGATGGCCTCGGGGATCGAGTCGTGCACGAACCCGGCGGTCTTGGTGAACAACAGTGCCCGGAACCGGTGCTCGCCGTGCCCAGGATGGGCGGCGGCGGCCCCCGGTGGCACCAGCACCACCAAGGCGGTCAACAGCGCGCACAGGCGCGCCAGAAGTCGTCTCATCGAAGCTCCTCGTGCAGGGAAGTGTTGCCGGAGCGGGGAATCCGCCCGAGCCCACGAGCCCCGCGTCGCCGGTCGCGAGGTTCGTTGCGATCACACGACAGCCAAGTTACGACGCACTATTGGCGAGGGTCAATCAAAAGTGTGGGGTTTCCGGACTAAACTCCTGAACTTGGACTATTCCGCGCCCGCGGGTCCCGGTGGGCGCGCATCAGGATCTCCGCCCGGAACCGTCGCGGCGTGCGCCCGGTGCGCTGGGAGAACAGCCTGCTGAAATAGGCCGCGTCCGAGTAGCCGACCGCGGCGGCGACCTGGGCCACCGGCCAGGCCGTCTCCGCCAGCAGGGTCTTCGCCCGCGTAAGGCGCAACCCGATCACATACTCGCCCGGCGTGGTGCCGGTGCGAGCCCGCACGTCGGCCCGCAGCGCGGCATCCGTGAGCCCGAGCTTCCGCGCGACAGCGGACACGGTCACGTCGCCGTCGAACGCCGACGCGGCCAGCTCCCGCAGCGCCGTCGAAGACCTGGCCGTCACCGCTGACGCGATGAACTGGTGGGTGAGCACCGAGGCCCGCACGTGCGACCCGGGATCATCCTGCACGCACGCGGCGATCGTGTCATCGATCAACCGAACCAGCGGCTGTGGCTCCGCCAGCGTGCCGTCCCGCAGCTGCCCGAGCGTGCGGTAGGCGTCGACGTCCGGCCCCTGGAACAGCAGCCAGTGCTCCTGCCACCCCCCGGAGTCGGGTCCGTACGAGTGGGGACGACCCGACCGCAGCCAGAACACCGCGGGTGCCACCACCGGCAACACCGCGTCCCTCGTCCGCCGCCACCCGGTCCCGCGCGTCACGAGAACCGCCGCGTCGCACGCGAGTACCCGGTCCACCACGTCGTACACGGCCCGTCCACGTCCCGCGCCCAGGCACACCAACCCCAGCCCGCACACCTCGATAGGCGGCGTCAGATACCGCGCGACACCATCGACGATGGCGCACCGGTCCCGATCGCGGAGTTGCTCAACCACGGCGAAAGGCTAGTCGCACGCTCACGCCGAAGACCAGACGTGGTGGCGTACAACCTCTACGGGCACATCCGAGCGCACGGCTAATCGTGGTTCGGCGCGACGAGATTCGGAGCAAACCCGGCCATGACGGAACAGTTCACGACGAAGGCCACCTACGGCCAGGTTTCGCGGTCGCGCGGTTCCGCGTGATCTTCGCGGCTCCTGGGGCGTCATGGCGGACACGTTGCGTGCGGTGGCGGTGGCCGCGTTGGTGTACCGGCAGGCCAGTTCGCCGTTGCTGGCCGCGATGACGATCACGATCAACTTCCTGCCCCGGGCCGCGGGGGTCTGTTCCTCGAGTCGATGGCGGACCGGTCCCCGCCGCGGACCCTGATCAGTACGGGGATACGCGCTGCAGTGCGCGGTCGGGCTGATGCTCGCGTTCGCGGAGTTCCTGCCGGTAGGCGTCGCGATCGCCCTGACCGGCGTGAGCAGCGTGATCACGACACTGCTGCTACGCGACGTGGCCAGCCCACGTGCGTCCGGCTGAGGCCGGCCACCAGCAGCGCTACCGACCGGTTCACCCGGTCGTTCACGGACTTCATATTCCGCAAGACGTGTTCGGGAGGGGCGCGCGACTCCTTAGACCAGTTCTTCACTCGGCAGGACCACGGACCTCATGACGGTGTCTTCGCCGGGTTGACGGTGTCGAAGTAGACGGTATCGGTGGCCTGATCCAGGTAGAAGCGGCCGCGATAGCTCTTGCCGGTGGTTTCCTCGTCGAAGGCCGTGCTGGACAGCCACCGCGCCGACGGGGGCAGGTGGGCGGCGATGCTCGCGGGTGGGCGGCTGAACTCGTCAGGCAGGCCGGAGAAGCCGGGTCCCACCAACTCGGCCAAGCGGAAATCGTGGGCCGCGATAATCGACGTGACTGTGCCGGGAGTGAGGCGGGCGACGCCGACGACGCGGATCTCCGGATCATTCTCAGGCAGCGAGGAGCGGCTGCCGTCCTCGCGCGGGTTGTAGCCGAGCCAGTGGGCGTCGGACAGCGTGCCGAGAGCCCCGAAGCGAGCCTGCAGCGGAGCGAGGTCGGTGCGGGGGACCGGCCCGGTGTCGGTGTCCCGTGTCAACGCGTAGCCGACAGCGCCGCCCGCCACAACGATGGCGGCCAGCGCGCCCACAATCAGTCTCCGCATGGCGCCGAGGCTAACGGGCTCCCAGGACCGTATTGAGAAGAACGCGCAATCCGGCTGATCCTCAAGCCGACGATCACCGTGTGGGATCTCGCCACCGACGAGCGTGTCATCACCCTCACCGGCCACACCACCCGCGTCCGAGCCTTGCTGTCTCTCCGTGCGACCTGACCGAAGCCAGGTCACCCGTAACGGGGAGGTTCGGGGTCGCGATCCATTTCGGGAACAGGCAAGCCCGAAATGGATCGTTCAGTGCGTGCAAGGGGAGCGCGGCTATGGGCATGCAGGGTGGGTGGCGGTGGTGCCAACGGTGCTATTGCCTGGCGTTCAGCGCATACGGCGACGGGGTGTGCGGCGAGGGTGTTCCGCACGACTTCGGAGCCAGCGGCGAGTACTTCGTGTCCACCGGGGAGGTTCCCGAGGGGACCCAGCCGGGGTGGAGATGGTGTTGCCGGTGCCAGAACTTCTGCTACGGCGGTGTCGGGGTCGGCACCTGGTGTCCGGCCGGTGGTCCGCACGACTACACGGGCAGTGGCGACTACGCGGTCCCGCTCGACACCGTGCCACCGTCCGCGCAGGAAGGTTGGCGGTGGTGCCGGACCTGTCTGTGTCTGGCCTACGCCGGTGACGACGGCGGGCGGTGCGTCAGCGGGTCTCGGCACGACTTCGGTCTCAGCGGGGCCTACGCGGTGCCTACGGCGATGCCGCCGCCGGAACCGCGGCCGAGCGTCACGGTCAGCACCAACAGTGGGATGCTGCTGGTCACCGGCGAGGAGTTCACCCCGAACGGCGCGGTGAACGTCCGCTACCACAACGGGTCGAAGACGCTGGACATGTCCACGCGCGCCAACGAGATCGGCCGGATCTCACACAGCACCGGCTACCGGCGCACCGAGGGCAACTGCATCCTGTTCGTTCGCGACGAGGCCACCGGGCATCAGGCCATCGGGACTGCGGGATCGTCGGTGCCCGACGGCTTTCCCCCCGAGCCGGTTCCGATCGATCCGGGCACCGAACTCGGCGAACCCGACCCGCGGTACGAGTAGCCATGGCCGACTTCCTGGTCGTGCGCGGCGACGACCACGTCGTCCTTGGGGTGCGGTGGGTCGGGATGACGGTGGTCGGGCCGATTCGGCGGACGCGCGGCTGGTGCTCACCTTCCCGCCGCAACACCTCGGCGAGGAAAGAAGCGCGTGGTTGGCGCGACCAGGGGTTGAGTACGCCGGTCAGGCCAGTGCGGCCATGTGGTCAGGGTGGCGGGCGGCGACGTCGTGGGCGGCTTGGACGAAGGTGGCGACGGCTGCGGATCGGGAGGTCTCCGGCCAGGCGACCATGACCGCGCTGGGGCTGAGGCCGGTGACCGGCCGGTATGCGATGTCCGGGCGCTGGTGCCGCTCGGTGGTGGAGCGTGACAGGAACGCCACCGCCTGCCCCAGCGCGACCACCTCCAGGAGTTGCTCGACGCTGGCCACGAGCGGTCCCTCAGGAGTGTCGGCCTGGCCATCGTCTGCTTCTGCGCCGTCGTGTCCGGTGTAGTAGGCGGTGGTGGAGGGGGCGGCCCCCTTCCAGCGCGGGATCGGTTCGCCCTTGAGGTCGGCCAGCCGCAGTCGCCTGCGTCCGGCCAGGCGGTGCGCGGCGGGGAGGACGGCCAGTCGCGGCTCGACCACGAGTGTCTCGGAATCCAGCCCTTGACCGTCGAACGGGCCGCGCAGCAACGCTACGTCGGCGCGGCCGTCCCGCAGCATGGCGATCGGCTCTCCGCTGCCGCCGACGACGACTTCAGGCGGCGGCAGATGCGAACCCGTTTCCCGGTAGGCGGCGAGGATCTCCCGCAGCAGCCCGGCATCGCCTCCCGGCTTGACCGCCACGACGAGCTGGGGTGTCGGCCGGCCGGCCCGGCGTGCTCGCCGGGCCGCCGCGTGCACCGCGTCGACCGCGATCCGGGCTTGGTCGAGCAGCACCTGACCGGCGTCGGTCAGCCTCACCTGCCGGGTGGTGCGCTCGAGCAGGCGTACCCCGAGCCGGGACTCCATCTGAGCGATCGCCTTCGACAGCGGGGGCTGCGCCATCCCCAGGCGTTGCGCGGCCCGGCTGAAGTTCAATTCCTCGGCGACCGCGATGAAATACCTCAGCTCCCGCACCTCGAGCTCACTCATACCTGTGGACTATAGATACAGAGTCTTCTGGTCTTTCCCTGCCGCCCGTGGCTGAGGGGAGTCTGGGTGCCATGACGACTTCGCAGAAGACTGCGCTGATCACCGGCGCGAACAAGGGCATCGGCAAGGAAACGGCGCGCGGGCTCGCGGCCCTCGGCTTCACCGTGCTGATCGGCGCCCGCGACGCCGAGCGTGGCGAGGCGGCGACTGAGGAGCTTCGCGCGGGCGGCGCCGACGTACGGTTCGTTCCGCTGGACGTCACCGACGAGACCTCGGTCCAGGCCGCCGCCCAGCACATCGACGCCACGTTCGGCCGCCTCGACATCCTCGTCAACAACGCCGCGATCGCCGCCGGACCGCAAAAGCCGAGTGAAACCCCAGCCGCTACCGTCCGGCAGGTCTACGAGACCAACGTGTTCGGCGTCATCGCGGTGACCCACGCCATGCTCCCCCTGCTCCGCCGCTCCGCCGCCGCGCGCATCGTCAACATGTCCAGCGAACTCGGCTCCCTCACCCACTTGGCCGACCCGGGCAGCCCGTGGTCCGCCTACTACTCGATCCTCCTCCCTTACTGCACCTCGAAGAGCGCGCTGAACGCGATCACCGTGCTCTACGCCAATGAACTGCGCGCCGAAGGAATCCTGGTCAACGCGGTGAGTCCCGGCTACTGCGCGACCGACCTCAACCGCCACAACGGGATACGCACGGCGGAGGAAGGCGCGGCCGTGGCGGTCGACCTGGCGACGGCGGGCGAAAACGGCCCGACGGGCGCCCTATTGGCAGAGGACGGGCCGATTCCCTGGTGAGACCACGCCGCGCCGTCTCCGCCCGAAGCCTGCCGGGGTGGTTTCGACCCCCGCCGTCACGATCACTGGCCTCTTGGGCTGCGGATCGAACGTGGAAAGACCTGGCGTGACCAAATATGACAGCAGAGAACCCGCTCCGCGTATGGCGGAGGGGTTCTCTGCTATTACCGGATGGGTGTCACAGGAGCAAGTTCGCGCTAGGCCGCGTCTCGAAGTCGTGTGTGCTGGTCACGCTTGGCGCTGAGTTGGTCGTAGGTGGGGTGACCAGGGTCCCGGCAAGCGTCGGCCCGAGTTTCGGCCGTAACCTGCCTCAGCCCCGCTGTTCACTCCGTAGCAGGCCACTCGGGCTACAGCGTCCACAAAGGACTCGACCTGGGACGGTCGTGCGCACGTGATGTAGCGTCCGCCTAATCGGGACCCGTGCCTACGACACCGGACCACTTGCCCGATCACAGCGAAACTCACCGGTAGCCGTAGGTACTTTCAGACACCCGTCGAGTCCGGCTGGGTCCTCTCACTAGGAGGACCCAGCCGGACGCTCGCGGGCGATGGAGGGGCCGACCCGCGCGGCGAGGTTGGAGTAAATGAGCCAACCGGGCTCAGTTCGGTTCTCGCCGACCTCAGCCAGTTACACCCGCCTGGGAGCTGGCTGAAGGCTGTCGGGTCAGCAGTGGGGGCCAGCCACGTAGTTGTAAATGTGGCCCTGCCACACTATTTCGCCCCACGCCCGGATGCAGTTGTTCGGTGCGTAGGTCGATACCGGGCCCGCATAATAACTGAAGCTTCCCTGCGACGACTGCACCACAGTGCACGTTCCGGGATTCGATTTGGTGGTGCCGGTGCATTTGGAAATGTCGACAGAGGTGGACGCGGCGACTCCATAGGAGGCGCCCAGGTGGTTCATTCGGGCGCAGTTATAGCCGGTACTGGCGTTGTAGTACACAACCAGTTCGCCGATGGAGTTGGCTGTGCGGCCAATGATGCTTCCGGAGCAGTTCGTTGCCGCTTGCGCTGATGTGGTGGGCACGACTATCGCGCCGATGGCGAACAATAATGCGCCCATCAGCGTCCGCTTGCGTAAGCCGATCATGCACTCCCCTTGGGTGACTGGGCGTCCCGGTTGGACACCGCGTATTTCGGTGGCGACCCTAACAGCAACAGTCCAGGTTCCGTTGTTGACCCCGCATCGGCTGCGTTCCGGACAAATCGGCGTGAACCACTGCATGGCTCGAAGAATGTGGTTTATCTCCCGCTTTCCAAGAGGTGAACTGATAGAGATCAGGTAACTACGTCAGGGTGCTAGCACCAACCCCAGTCGCTGCCAGCATAGGCGTAGTTGGAGGTGTTCGTCGAAGTTCCGCTGTAGATGTAGCCGCCATACATCACACACGAATTCGGGGCATACACAGTGTCGTATGCATAGTAGGAGTAGTTGCCTTCTGCTAATGCGCCGTTGCCGTTCTGGGCGTCCGCATATGCCATCGTGTGGGTCGAGACTCCGACAAACGAGGACTTCAGGGTGACCACGCAGTTCTTCTGAGCGCTGCTACTCCAAAGCAGGTAGACCCGCCCCCAGGTGGCGCCGCTATTGGTCTTCACTGGCATGCTGTCGAGCACGCTGTAGCTGGAGCCGCACACCTGAGTCGGGGTGTACGGGTTGGTGACCGCGGCGGCGGTCCCCGCCCCCAAACCCAGCGTCGCGACGGCCAACAACGCGGTTACGGCGACGCCAATCAGGCCTCTTCGCACAATTTCTCCTTCTCGCGATCTTCACGACCCGAAGGTCAACCAAAGAATTACACTTATGCACACCTGGGCACCCTTATGCCGCCTCGTCGGCCACGCCAGTGCTGGACCCTCCCTGTCCACACGCAGAGCCGGGGAGGGCGAGACTGAGCAATCAGTGGGCACTGGTGCACCGTGTGCACCACTGGCGCGCCGCACCTGCAGCCAGGACGTCCGGGCACTTGAGGATCAGCAGTGCTCAAAGCCGCTGTACCACCACTGGGCGTTTGTGCCGCCGCCCCACTTGACGCACTTGTCACGCGCGTATGCCTTTGTGGGGCCTGCGTAGTAGCGGTAGTCGCCGGCCGAGACGAGCGCGGTCTGGCCCGGCAACTGCAGGTAGGTGCCGGTGCGGGTCGGGACGCCAATGTTGGTCGTCTTCATAGTGACGACGCAGTTGTAGCCGCTGGTGTTGTTCCAGAGTAAGTGGACGCGCGAGCCGGTCAGTGTCTGCGAGTCGATCTGCACGTAGCCGGAGCCGCAGATCTCAGCAGGGGTGGCCGCGGCGGCGGGTGAGGCGCCGAAGATGGTGGCGGCGGCGATGGTCGCCCCGGTGACCATCGAGAAAACTGTCTTCTTGTGTAGCTGCACGTGCCTCCGATCGTAGGTATGAGATGCGAACGCCACATCTCAGGCATCGCTGCTATACACGCCGACCACGCGCCTTTTGCTGCGTGGCAAACGGGTGAACCGCCACTTGTTCACGCAGGCGCGTCACGCGCCGAGGCGCCAAGTTCTCCACCCGACCGCGAACCGCCTCACCACGGCCGAGCGCAACCTGGCACCGCGGCCATGCGGCAACGCGTGCGTCGTCGTCCAGGCCACCATCTCGACTACCGAGACGGTTCACCAGCGACAATCTCTACGATTGACGTCTACAAGATTCTGTATAGGTGCATGGCCCGGGCGCGGTGCTGAGCGGCCGAGGGCGGGCGTTCATGCACGGCCCTTGGGGCTCGACCGCACCCGTGAACTCCTGGTCCGATCGACCACCACCCCGCTGATCGCCGCGGGGTGACGGCGGGTACGAAGACGAGTCCGAAGCCGATTAGTCATATGTATTGTGGGCGCTCCGCAGGCCCCGGAGGACGCTCATGGTCTCCTGCTCGCGCCCATCACGCGACCTTGACCCGCTCCGCGCGGCTGGGCGGGCCGCGATGGCTGGTCGCGGCGCGTTCGTGCTGCCGCGCGGCGAACCGGGGGTGTGGGCTCACCACCACCCTCGACGTCCATGCCGAGCGGTCGACGACGAGCCGGTTCACCTTGTGCGGTCCTCCGTACCATGTGGACAGTTCAACCACCACGTGCTTGATCACCTCCGGTGACTCCAGTGCCGCCGCGTCGACCGGGATCCCCTTGTGGCACAACGCGTACGCGAGCCTCCGGGGTCACGTCGCCAGGCACCCCAACCGGCCAAGCGCGGCGCGTCCTGCGGTATCTCCATCGCCTGGGCCCTTCCTGTCGCCCGGCCACGGCACAGCCTGCCGAGGAGCAGGCGACGGGGAGGGCGATCAGGTCGGCGACGAGACGGCTGACTCGGCACGAAGATCGGCACGGATGGCGGCTCAGGTACCGCAGAACGTCTGGTACGCGCCCGATCCCGCAGGCGCGGGCTCGGCGAGTTCGGCCCGGTCCCCGGTCTCGGCGAACGGGTCGGTCACCGCGTCGAGCAGCCGCGTCAGCGGGGTGTTGTCGCCGTCGACGGCGGCGGCGAGCGCCTGTTCGACGAGGTGGTTGCGCGGCACGTACGCTGGGTTGACCAGCCGCATCGCGTCGGTGTCCGGCGACAGTGCCCGCCACCGCGCGAGCCAGCCGTCGATCGCGGCGAGGTCGAGCACCAGGTCACGGGCGGCGCCGGTGGCGAGGCGGCGGTGGAACGAGGTGTGGTCGACGTGGTTGTCGCGCAGGATCGTGCGCAGGTCCTTGACCAGCGTGCCTGCGTCGATGCCCTGGGGCAGGCCGAGTTTCGCGTGCGTGCCCGCGGTGACCGCGTTCTCGTACCGGCCGGGGAACGCGCCGAGCGCGTCGACGGCTAGCGTGATCGCCCGGTCCTGGTCGTCGGCGAACAGCGGCAGCAGGGACTCGGCGAGCCGCGCGAGGTTCCATCCGGTGATGCCCGGCTGGTTGCCGTACGCGTAGCGGCCGCCGTGGTCGATTGAGCTGTACACGGTGGCCGGGTCGTACGCCTCCATGAACGCGCACGGCCCATAGTCGATGGTCTCGCCGGAGATCGTGACGTTGTCGGTGTTCATCACGCCGTGCACGAACCCGACCAGCATCCACCGCGCCACCAGCGACGACTGAGCGGCGACGACCGCGTCGAACAGCGCTAGGTACGGGTTCTCGGCGTCGGCGGCGGCCGGGTGGTGCCGGGCGATCGCGTGGTCCGCGAGGCGACGCAGCAAGTCGACGTCGTCGGTGGCCCGCGCGTACTGGAAGCTGCCGACCCGCAGGTGGCTGCTGGCGACCCTGGCGAGCACCGCGCCGGACAGCACCGTCTCGCGACGGATCTCCCGTCCGGTCGCCACGACGGCGAGCGACCGCGTCGTGGGGATGCCCAGGGCGTGCATGGCCTCGCTGACGATGTACTCGCGCAGCATCGGCCCCACCGCCGCGAACCCGTCCCCGCCCCGGGAGAACGGCGTGCGGCCGGATCCCTTGAGGTGCAGGTCGCGGGGCAGGCCGTCGGCGTGGACCAGTTCACCGAGCAGCAGCGCGCGCCCGTCGCCGAGCCGGGGCGAGTAGTTGCCGAACTGGTGGCCCGCGTAGGCCTGGGCAACCGGCATCGCCCCCTCCGGGACGTGGCGACCGACGAGGAACCGCACCCCGTCCGGGCTCCGCAGCCAGTCCGGGTCCAGCCCCAGGTCGACGGCGAGCGGGTCGTTGAGCACGAGCAGCCGGGGCGACGGCGCGTCGTCGGCCGCCCAGGGGATCGCCATCTCGGGCACGGCGTCGGCGAACCGCCTGCTGAGGGGGATGTTCACGCTGGCCACGGTACGTGGCCCACGGCGCGCCGCAGTGCTCGGCCAGCGCCTTCGACAGGGTCGTCAGGCCGTTCGACTCCGCGCCGACGACCTCGACACGCCGCCTGCCCGGCACGGGTAGACGGCGCGACGAAGTCCCAGAGCCAGACCCCCGGCGGTCAGGATGCCTTGAAGTACCAACTCTGCGCCGAGCCGAACGCTCCGCAGGTGCTTTGGTCCAACGGCTGGCCGCTCGCGGTGCTGCCCCAGGCGACGGTCAGGCACAGGCCCGAGGCGCGGTTGCGGAGCCGATAGGTGCTCGGACCGATGGGTTCGGTGATCCAGACCTGGGTGTCCAGGCCGCGGCAGTAGTCCTGGGTGATGACGGCGTGGTCGGCGGTGCTGTGGGCGCGTGGGGTCACGCACATGTTGGTCGACTTCACGATCAGGGAATACGCGTCAGTGCCCGCCCACTTGAACGCGAACCGCTTGTTGTCCTTGTAGTCGCACTTGTACTGGATCAGATGCATGTGAGGTTCCCCCCGGGAGTCGGACACCGGGGTTTCATGCCGCGAGGGCGATGGTGGGACTGTAGCTGATGCGGGTTTCGTGTGGTGTGTGGTAGCCGAGTGTCGAATGTAGACGGTCGTGGTTGTAGTAGGCGAGGTAGGCGAACACGTCGTGTCGGGCCTGGTGGCGGGTGTCCCAGACGCGGGTGCCGATCTCGGCTTTGAGGGTGGCGAAGAAGGATTCGGCGGCGGCGTTGTCGTAGCACGAGCCGACTCTGCCCATCGACGGGCGTAGGTTCTCGGTGGTGAGGGTGGTCCGGAACTGGGCTGAGGTGTACTGGGATCCGCGGTCGGTGTGGAAGATCGCGTCGGGCTCGGTGAGGCCGCGGCTGACGGCGAGGGTGATGGCGTCGCAGGCGAGGTCGGCGCGCATGTGTTCGGCCATGGCGTGGCCGATGACCTCGCGGGTGTGCAGGTCGATCACGGTGGCCAGGTAGAGCCAGCCCTCGCTGGTGGGCAGGTAGGTGATGTCGCCGACGAGCCGTTGCCCGGGGGCCTGGGCGGTGAAGTCGCGGCCGATCAGGTCCGGCGCCGGCGTGGCCACCGGGTCCTGCTTGGTCAGGGATCGGCGTCGGCGCCGGGTGATGCCGGCGATCCGCCGTTCGCGCATGACCCGCTCGACGCGCTTGTGATTGACCGGCTCGCCCGTCCTGCGCAGCTCGGCGACGATCCTGGGGCTGCCGTAGGCGCCCCGGTGGATGGCGTGGATCTCGGTGATCCGGGCGGCCAACCGGTCGTCGGCGGCGGCGCGTTCGGCGCGGGCCTCGGCGGCGGCGAGCCATTCGTAGAAGCCGGGTCGACGGACGTCGAGGACACGGCACAGCCGGGCGACACCGAAGGCGTCGCGGTGTTCGGAGATGAACCGGTAGCTGCAGGTCAACGACCCATCTCCTTCGCGAAATAGGCGGCTGCCTTCCGGAGAATCTCCTTCTCCAGCTCCAACTCCGCCACCCGCTTGCGCAACTCGCGCAGCTCCCGCTCCTGTTCGGCCACCTCAGCCCCACCGGCGGGGGTGGACTCGGCCCGCTCGGCGGCGCGGACCCACGTGCGCAGGGTCTCGTGATTCACCGCCAACTCGCGGGCGATCTCAGCCACCGACCGATGCGGCGACGACCGCACCAACCGCACCGCATCACTACGAAACTGCTCGGGATACTTCGACGAACGAGACACAGGCACATCCTCCCCCAGCCCGAAGCCAGGGATCAGGGTGTCCGATCCAAGGGGGGAACCTCAGTGCTGTCCGACGGTGTTGTGGTGGTGGTCGTGTCCGTCGTGGTGTCCGCCGTGGTTGTGTCCGCGGTTGTTGTGTCCGCGGTCGTGGTGGTCGTATCCGCAGTGGTCGTGTCCGCCGTAGTGGTGGTCGTACCCGCGGTCGTCGTAGTGGTGTCCGCGGTTGTTGTGCCCGCGGTCGTCGTGGTCGTATCCGCAGTGGTCGTGTCCGCCGTAGTGGTGGTCGTACCCGCGGTCGTCGTGGTCGTGCCCGCGGTCGTCGTAGTCGTACCCGCGGTCGTCGTAGTCGTATCCGCAGTGGTCGTGTCCGCCGTAGTGGTGGTCGTACCCGCGGTCGTCGTTGTCGTGCCCGCGGTCGTCGTGGTCGTACCCGCAGTGGTCGTTGTCGTATCCGCAGTGGTCGTTGTCGTGTCCCCGGTCGTCGTAGTCGTATCCGTTGTCGTCGTCGTGGTATCCGTGGTGGTGCCCGATGGGCCGGACGTTGTCGTTGAAGTTGTGGTACCCGGGATCGTCTCGCAGTCAGACGTGAGGAAGGTGTTGTTGTCCAACGTGACCGCGCCGGTTCGGGCCAGCGCACGGCCGTACACGACCGTTCCGGTCGTGACGGAGATAGAGGCCAGCGCCATGATCGTGCCGCGGAAGGTCGACGTCGTGCCTAGAGTCGCCGAGCTGCCGATCTGCCAGTAGACGTTGCACGCGCGAGCGCCGTTGATCACGCTGACGTTGCTCGATGTGGCGGTGATCAGGGTCGAGGCGACCTGGAAGATGAATACCGCGTTCGGGTTGCCTTGGCCGTCAAGGGTGACCGTGCCGCTCAGCGCGAGCGTGCTGGTCGAGTTGTAGACGCCCGAGACCAGGGTCTGTCCGACCAGGTCACCGGAGACGCTCGCGGTCGGCGCCCGGCCCGCGGCGTCGTTGTAGGCGATCACCAAGTCGGACTGCGCCTGGAGCGCGTGGGCGTCCGCGGCGTGCTGGGTGCCGCCGACGATGCCGGGTGGGAAGCCGGTGATCGCGGTGCCGGGGCTGACGCCGAGATTGTCGCTGAGCACGGTCGGACCAGTGTTTGTCACTGTCTGTCCACCCAGGACTGAGTAGGTCGCGGCTGTGCCCAATCCGACCGGGGCCTCCGCGGCGTTGGCGCTGGTCACACCAGCCAGGAGCAAGGCACTGGCCGAGATCACCAGTCCGGCCAGGGACGCGGCTGCCCACCTGAGGTGGCGGGATCTGTCGAGCGATTCTGTGGTGTTTTCCTGTCTGTCCATTTGAGATCAAATCCCAATGCTTCGTATTTCGCTTATGAGCTGACGTAACGAAGATCGACGCGCGCGTTCTTGCACGCGTCCTGGTTGGCCGAGGTGTTGTTGAAGCCGATGGCGGCGCCGGAGAACGGCGCGCTCTCCCCCGGGTGCACAGTCCGTCCCACCGGCATCCGGGTATCCAGCAGGAGGTAGTCGGTCGTGTCGCACCGTCCGGCCGCCGCGCCCGGTGCGGTCACCACGCCCACGATGCTGACGGTGACGGCCGCGACGAAGACCGCCGTGCCGTGGTTGTTGATGACACCGCTGATCGCGGCGGGCGCGACGCCGGGTGCGAGCCCGGTCATGCTTGAGGTTTGGACGATGGTGAGCTCGGGACAGCCGGACTCCGCCGCCGCGGGCGATGCGCTGACGCCCGTCGTCAGCACGCATGCGGTGAGTAGCAGCAGCACGACGGCGACCGGGCCGACACCGTCGCGGACGCGAGCGGCGACCGTCAGGAGCAACCCGACGATCAGCGAGCCGGTCGCCACGGCCAGCAGCGTGAGCAGCGGCGATCCGGTGCCCGCGAGAGTGGTGCAGTCCATGGGTTACTCCTTTCTGTCACTGAGCGGTGGTCAGACTCGGGCGACCGTCGCGGTCGCGGACGTCTTTCCCGTCAGGCTCGCGGTGACCATGCCGCTGTCAATGAGCCCAAGGGTGTAGGTGACAGTCGCAGTCGAGACGGTTGCTCCGTGCGGGATCGACAGGGTGGCGGTGTTGAGGCTGCCGTTCACGTCCACGAGGTCCACGGTGACCGCGGGGCCGAGGTTGGTCAGCACCGAACCGCCCCCGTTGGTAAGGCTGACTTTGGCGGTGAACGAGACGAGAACGCCGCAGAGCCCATAGACGAGAGCGAAAGACGTGCCCGACGAGGACAAGCACAACGGTGCGGTGGGACCGCTCCATGCCAGGTTCGTCGGTGCGGCGACGACGGCGAACGACGCACTGACCGCCGAGGCGAGGCCACTGGCGCTCGCCGTGAGGGTGTAGGTCCCCACGTTGGCGGCGAGACAGCCGGTGAAGGTCGCGATCCCGCCCACCGCCGCCTTGGCCACGCACGTGAGCCCGGCGCCCGCGATCGCGTTGACCGTGATTATGGTCGTGGCGTTGGTGACGGTGTTGCCCGCCGCGTCCTGAATGGTGACCACCGGCTGGCTGAAGAACACCGTGCCCGTGAACGAGTCGGTCGGCGACTGGGTGACCGCGAGCTGGGTCGCGGTTCCGAAGGTGACGGCGAACGTTGAACTAGTCGCGGACGTCATGCCGGAACTGGTTGCCGTCAACGTGTATCCCACGCCGACCTTGTTGATCGCGAGCCCGGCGAAAGTGGCCACGCCGGACGCGTTGGTCACCGCTGTCGCGGTTCCCGACAGCGTGCCGCCGCCCGGGTTGGCGCCGATCGCGATCGTCACCGAGATTCCCGCGGTGGACACCGGCGTGCCGACCGAGTCCTTCAACTGCACCGTGACCGCGGGAGCGATCGCCATCAGAGCCGCCACAGTGGACGGTTGCCCGGAGAACGCCACCGCCGTGGCCGTTGTGACTGTGACACCCGCGCCCGCCGCGCTGCGCGCCGTCCACGTGCGATAGACAGCGGTGACGGAGTAGGTGTAGACACCGTTCGCCACGCCGGTGTCGGTGCACGAAGTCCCGCCGAGGAGCGAACTCGGGCTGCTCCCGCAGGCCTCGACCGGACCACCACCGGCCATTCGGGTGACGTAGTACCCAGATGGCGCAGTGGTTCCGGACGATGCCGTCCAGCCGACCAGCACATTCGGCGAACTGAACGCGGCGACCGAGACATTCGTCGGCGCGGCCAGGGTGCCCGTCGCCGCGCTCGCCGCGCCGAGGCCGGTGGACGACCAGAAGGCGAAGGCGGGGGTGGCCGTCATGAGGGCCACCCCCAACAGACCGCTCAGTACGAGCGGACCGCGTCTCCGCACACCGTTCATCTCACACCTCGGCCTTCGCTGGATGGCTTTGTCAGCTCGCGACGATGTAGAGCGGAACGGTGACGCCCTTGCAGGCGTCCTGGTTGGAGAGCAGGTTGTTCATCGTGATCGTGACGCTGCCGTTCGCCACACCTGCCGAGAGGATCGGGCCATAGGTGATCGCAGGCGTGCCCAGGGTGTAGTCCAGTGCGGAGCAGCCGGTCACCACGGGGGCCCAGGGCGTCCCGTCGGTGTTGGCGACGGTGATCACGACACTCGACAGGGTCTGGGTGCCCGAACTCGGGTTGGTCACCGTGAACGCCACGTTCTGGGTGGGTCCACCCGGCGTGAGCGGGAGACCTGTCGGCGGCGAACTGGCGACGACGAACGTACTGCTCGTACCGGTGGACGCCAAGCCGCTGCCGACACCGGTCGATGACCAGTACGCGTAGGCGAGACCGCCGCCGACGACCAGGGTGGCGACAGTGGCGACGACGACCATGCCGCGGCGCGTGACTTTGGACCTCATGTGATCTCCCGACCTTTGTGGGCACGACGGAAGGGCCCGCCGTGGATTCGCGAGCCACTGATGCCGGAAAAGTCGCCCGCGACAATGATCGAACAGGCGATCGGAAATGAACGCTATATTCCGGCAAGAGCGCACCGGTCGACTGTCAATTTCGACCAGCGTTCGCTCGTATTAGATTCATCGGGCGACCACTTGCCCACGTTACCGATTCAGATGCGTTTCATCCATTAGGGAAGATCGTAACTCATTGTACTATTTGACCTCTGGAAGATCCGTTTCAAGGCGATCAATACCAGCAATGCAAGAACACTCTTTAGGCAATTCGGGGTGGCTTCAGCCAGGCGAAACAAAAGCAGTTACACCCCGCCCGACCGCCGTTTAAATCGACCCTCGGCCGAACACGAAGACTCCGCCCATCGCGCGCGAGGCGCTATGGGCGGAGTCCGCGGTGAGGTTTGTCCGTGCGGATCAGGCGTCGAAGGGGGGCGGCCCAAGGATCTCGATCGCGCCGGTGGCCTGGGCCGCCGCCCCGATGCGGCCGAAGTCGACCGGGATCGCGGGACTGCCGTCGGGGGCGGGCTCGCTGGCAAGGCGGTAGAACTCCTCGTCAGCGCCCGGAGTGTGCAGGCACAGCAAGCGAGTGCCCGGAGAAGTGACCTTGAACGCGTGCGGGACACCGCGCGGCATCACCGCGACCCCGCCCGCGCCAACCGTGCGGTGTTCACCGTCGATGTAGAGCGAGATCTCGCCTTCGAGCAGGTAGAACGTCTCGTCCACCTCGGGGTGCACGTGCAGCGGCGTGACCTTGCCCAGGTCCAGCACGTCCTCGAACAGCAGGAACGCCCCGCCGGTCTCCGCCGCGGTGGCCTTCCACGTGATCAGTCCCCCGCCGCAGAACCACCGCCTCTCACCCTCGCCGCTCTGCCGCACTGTCGAGCCGAGTGTCTTCATGGTGGCCCTGCTTCCAGCTTCGTGGTACTTGAGTACCGTAATGAAACTACGGTACCGTGAACACCATGTCAACGCCGTACGAGCTGGTCGGACGCTCACGCCAGAAGCTGCGCACCCGCAACGAGCTGATCGCCGCTGCCCGCGAACTGATAGCGCGGGGCGGAGCCGCGCCGACCGTCGAGGAAGCGGCGGCCGCGGCCGCCATCTCCCGCACGACGGCCTACCGGTACTTCCCGAACCAGAAGGCGCTGCTCGTCGCGGCCCATCCCGAGACCGACACCACCTCCCTGCTGCCACCCGACGCGGGCGACGACGTCGAAGAGCGCCTCCGGTCCGTCGTCACAGCCTTCGTCACGCTGGTCACCGAGTCGGAGCCGCAGCAGCGGACCATGCTGCGGCTCTCCCTGGAATCCGACACCACAGCGAACGAGCTGCCGCTGCGCAAAGGCCGCGCGATCGGCTGGATCGAGGACGCCCTGGCCCCGCTGCTGCCGCGGTTGACCGACGAAGGTGTGCACCGCCTGGCGGTCGCCATCCGCGCCACCATCGGTATCGAGTCACTGGTCTGGCTCACCGACGTCGCCGGTCTGCCTCGCGAGCAGGCGGCCCAGCTCATGCAGTGGTCGGCGGAAGGTCTGCTGAGGCACGCCATCGCCGACGGGACCTGGTGAGGGAAAACCACCCAGAGTGCCGAGGACTCGGTACTAGCATGCGAGAAATGCATGCCATGTCGATCAATGTCGACGACCATCGGCGGGGCGCCCGGCTTGCCATCGCGCTGCTGGCCACTCGGCTCGCTCTTGTCGCACTCGTGACCGTCGCGACGTGGTGGCTGACCAAGGGCGGTTCGGGTTTTCCGCCGAACCCGATGCTGGCGACGCTGAGCCTGATCCCGGTGAATCTCGCGTCGCTGGTACTGGTGCGCAGGATGCTGCGCGCCGAAGGGCACAGCGCGCGCGGACTCATCGGGCTCCGCCGCGGCAGGCTTTTCAACGACATCGGCTGGGGTCTGCTCTGGGTCGCCGCGCTGTTCGCACCGTTCATGATCGCGGTGCTCGGAACCGTTTGGTTAATGCACGGTGACCAGACGTTCGTCGCGTTCGAGACCCTGTTCTACGAACCGGACGAGACCCCGATCCTCTCCCCGGTGGGCGCGCTGATCACTGGGGTCGTGGCATTCGTGACCTTCGCACCACTCAACGCGCCCGTCGAGGAACTCGTGTTCCGCGGCTACGCCCAGTCCCGCCTCAGCCTGGCATGGTCGCCGGGCCTGGCCATCGCGTGCTCATCGGTCGTATTCGGTATGCAGCACGCGTTCTTCGCCCCGACCCGGGCTGCGATGTTGGTCTACGTCGTCGCGTTCACGGTTTGGGGTATCGGGTCGGGCATCATCGTCCACCGACAGCGCAGGCTGGCGCCGATCATCATCGCGCACTTCCTGGTAAACCTCATGGCGAGCCTGCCCGCGGTGGTGTTCCCGATCCTGCGGGTCACCGGAGCGGTTTGAGGCGGTCCCGACCGGGCTATTGGCCCGGCCGGGACCACGACGGGGCCGGTCTACTGGCTGAAGGACTTGGCCGTCCAGCCGCCTGCCACGCGCACCGTGCCGCCGCGGATGTCGTCGGCGTTGAAGTCGAAGCGGTTCGCGTCGTAGTAGACGTAGGCGTCGCCGTTCGGCTTGATCCCCATCAGGATCCGGGCGTTCGGGTGTGAGTAACAGCGCCCGACAGCCAGGTTGTTGAAGACGTTCCAGGTCGCCGGTCGCAGTGACTTGCGGACCCAGCTCCCCGGCGTGTCGTGCGGGATCGTGTACTCGACGAGCTCACCGGTCGTTCCCACGATGGCGATCAGCACGTCGGCCTTACGCGCGGCGCCCGTGGACGTGGTGCCGATGGTGATCGTGCGGTCGAAGACGATCGACGTCAGCGAACCCCACCCGGAGGCGCCCACCGCGCCTGCGTCAACCGGAGCCCCGTTGACCATCCGGTAGCGGTGGAGGCCCGACGCGTTCGCGCCGTAGAAGTACGGGTATCCGTAGGCGATGATCCGGATGGTGCTCCACGCGGTGCTGAGCACCTTCTTGTCGACCGAATACTTCCAGGTGCCGCTCTCCAACTTGGCTGTGTAGCCCACCTCGTAGAGGGTGCCCCCAGGGGCGAGGGAGAGCTCGACCGACCTGAAGAAGACATCGGGCTCGCCCATGGAACCGAGGTGCTGCTGAGTCACCGGCACGAAACCAATCGGGGGCCTCGTGGTGCCTCCGGAGGCGACGCCGTTCGCGTATTGGTAGCCGCCGGTCCGGGTGCTGCTGTCCACGGCGCTGGCATACACGTCGCAGTCGGCTGGGACGTACGGCTCAGCCGCGGCGAACGCCGGGCTCGGCACCGCTACGACACCCGCCAGAGCGAGGCCGAGAGCGGCGATTTTCGTGCGGAATGGGATGAGTCTCATCTGATTTCCCCCGATGTTGTGTATGTGTAGTTGCAATTTGGCGAGGGTTGAAACGCCGCAAGCCCACAGCGGTGCTGTGGGCTTGCGGCGGTTGAGGCGACGGCCAGTCCGCCAGGGCCGCGATCAGGCCGGTCGTACTCAGTTCAGGCCGCTCAGTCGCAGTTACCGAAGGTGGTGCGCGCTCCGGTGGCGTAGGCGGTGTGCGCCGGGTTCCAGATCTTGCCCGAGAACTTCACGCAATGGCCCGCGGCGTAGTGATCGACCGACACCCAGTGCAACACGCCAGGCAAGGTGTAGGTGTAGGTGACCGGAGCCCCGAAGGCGCCGACGCCGTCAACGGTGAGACTGGCGCTGACCTCCGACGGGGTGTCGTGGTAGTAGGTCTTGTTGGTCACCACGCAGTTGTAGCCGGTCGCACTGTTGTAGGCCAGGTAGACGTTCCCCCAGGTCAGACCCGCGCTGGTCTTGACCAGCCGGGTTCCGTCAGGGACCACCGAGAACCCCGACCCACAGCCATACCGGATGGCGTCGCTGGCCGAATGCGCCGAGGCAGGCGCCGCGGCGGTGAACGTCAACGCTCCTGCCATCGCGGCTATGCCGAGAGATGCCAGAACCTTCTTCGTCATTGCCGTGTCCCTCACTGTTCATCGAGCCGCAGGTACTCCATGCGGTTCGTCGTCGACACGACTATCTCGATCACTACGGCGGCTCACCAGCGACGATCTTTACAGTTGACACCTACAAAGTTCTGTGTGGGTTTGGTCGTGCGTCGTGTAGCGAGGCTCAGCTCTCGGCCGTGTCGATTCGGTCGAAGAGGTCAAGGATCGCGTCGGCGGTTCGGGTGTCCTGGCTCTGATCGGCCAGAGTCATCGCCTGGGTCAGGGTGAATCGGGCCGACACGAGGTCGCCGGTGTCGATGAGGAGCCGACCGAGGTCGGTGAGGGTGTGTGCCTCGCCCACGGTGTCGCCCAATTGGTCGAACAAGTCGCGGGCCTTGGTCAAGTTCTTGCGGGCTTCGTCGACGTCGCCGAGGTCGTGGTGGGCCGAACCGAGTTTGTGCAGGGCGCGGGCGGCTCCGTGCGGATATTCGGCCTGCGCGGAGAGAGTGGCGGAACGCAGGTAGCAGTCGAGTGCTTTTCCGTGTTCCCCGACCCGCTGGTACAGACCGCCGAGCACGAGATAGTCCAGCCCGACGCAGAGCACGTCGCCGAGGCGCGCGCCGATCTCCACCGCCTGTTCGACGTGGTGGGCGGCTTCGTAGGGGTCGCCCGCCACGTCGAGGAGTTCGCCGAGGTTCAAGTGGCAAAGGGCGACGTGGGCTGGGGATTCGGCCTCCTGCAGCACGGCGAGTCCCGCGCGGATCTGGGCTATCCCCGCACCGTCCGCGGGGTCGCTGACGGCTGTGGCCATCCCGCTGTCCATCATCGCAAGCCCCAGCGCGACCGGGTCCGTCCCGTTCTCCGCCGCGGTGACCGCGAGTCGGGTCATGGCCACCCAGCAGTAGATGTGGCCTTTTCCGTGGTAGTAGGTGAACAGCCCGACCGACAGCCGCACGACCAACTCATCCGGCACGCCGGGAGTGCGCAACACCTGTTCGGCGGTCGCGAGGAGGTGTGGGCGGTGCGCGTCCAGCCAATGGAACGCCTCCGCCGGGCTGTCCATGCGGGGACCCTCGGCCCACCACTCCGGGCTCGCCCAGCGCGCCCGCAGGCTCCAGGGCGTCATGGCCACCTGGGCCCGCCAGGCCGCGGCGACGTAGAACTCGGCGAGGCGGGTCAGCGCGGCCGCCGCCTCGGCCGGGGTGATCAGCCGCTCGACAAGCTCCTCGATGTAGACCCGGACAAGGTCGTGCCACCGGTAGATCCCCGGGCCGCCTGTCTCCACCAAGTGCAGGTCAGCCAAGTGTTCCAGGACCCGCTCGGCACTATCGTCTCCGACACCAAGCAGGCGCGCCGCGGCCTCGGTGGAGAGGTCGGGCCCGTGGTTGAGCGCCAACAGCGCGCACGCTCGCGCGGCGTCGCGGTCCACGCCCGCGCTGTCGCGGCGCAGTTGCTCGAACGACACCGCGAAGCTCGCCCGCACCCCGACGTCATCGAGTTCCAGTACGTCGAGGCGACATCGCGAGTCGGCCATTTTGCTGACGAGCTGCGCCAACGGCCTGCGCGGCCTGCTCACCAGCCGCGCACCCACGATGCGCAGTGCCAGCGGAAGTCTCCCGCACAGGTCGACCAACGCCTCGGCCGCCACGGGATCGGCATCGACCCGCTGCGCCCCGACCACCCGCCTGAGCAGGGTCAACCCCTCTTCCATCAACAGGGGCGCCAGCACCTGAACGTGCGCATGCAGCAGCGCCAACGAGACCCGGCTGGTCACGACCACCGCACACCCAGCCGTCCCTGGCAACAGCGGTGTGACCTGTTGCGCCGTGGCGGCATTGTCGAGCAGCAGCAGCATCCGCCTGCCCGCGAGGACGGAACGGAGCAGCCCTGACGCGGCTGCGAGGCTTTTCGGGATCTCGGCGGCACGCACCCCTACCCCGACCAGCAGCTGCTCCAACGCGGCAAGAGCGGTGATCGGACGCCCGGGGCTGAAGCCCCGCAGATCGACATAGAGCAGCCCGTCCGGGAACTGGTCCGCGACCCGCTGTCCTACCTCCACAGCGATCGCCGTCTTGCCGACCCCACCCATCCCCACGATCGCCACCACCGGCACGCCCGATCCGGCGGTGAGCTGCGCCACCAGAGCCTCGACTTCCGCCGTGCGGCCGGTGAAGTGCCCAGGGGCCGGTGGAAGCTGCCGTGGCAGCCGTCCGGGGCCAACCGCGACGAGGCGCGGTTGACCCCGCCTGCTCGACGCCCGCTTCAGCTCAGCCCGCTGCTCCTCGGGCAAACCCAGCGCTTCCGCCAGCCGATCGACCGTATCCGCGCGGGGGAACCGTCGTTCCCCCCGCTCCAACGCCCCGATCGCCTGGGCACTGAGCCGCGCCGCTTCGGCGAGACCTTCTTGCGTCAACCCGCCTGCCTGACGGAACCCGCGCAACATCTGCCCGAAACCCTGCATCCCTGCCCCCCGCACCCTGCCAGCAGTGAGTAGCCCGCAGTCGACTGCGCAGGCCATTTTAGAGGTCGTCCGGGGAGACAGAGTTGGTCGGTGGGATGTCCCCTCCGACTGGGATCACCATCGTGGCGCGAAGCAGAAATGGACATTGGCCTATCAATGGGAAACGGCGCGCTGATCCAAATGGCGCATCGCGAAATCGAGGGCCGAGTTGGTCGATGACGACCAAGCTCGACCTCGTTCTGTTGAACTCCAACCGTGTTTGACAGTTTGGCTTGGTACGAACTAGCGTCTCCATTGTAGGAATGCCCTTTCCTATGGCTATCCCGTCGTTCACGATACGTCTGTGACGCAACCACTTCGCACTCTGCCGACGGCGAGCCATCGCTGTCGGCCGATCCGCCGAGGCCGCCACAGCCACCGACCCCCGGTGGTGCCTCGCGCGAGTGGAAAGTGCTTCTTCGACCCTTCATACGGAATACACGTGAAATTGTTCAATCCGCTGATCGTGGCATTGGCGACTCTTCTTTCGTCGGCGCAGCAACGGTTCCCGCGCAGGCCGCGCCGCGTTTCCGGGTGCTGGTGTTTTCCAAGACGACCTCCACCGCCCACACATCGATCCCGGCGGGCAAGGCTGAGATCCAGAAGCTGGGCACCGACAACAACTTCGAGGTAGTCGTCTCCGACGACGCGGCGGCATCTTCCACCGAGTTTCGGGGTGAAGGTCCCCACCGCGCACCGCCGGTTCACCGAGTGGACCAGGGCCGGACTCTGGCGCCGACTGCACCAGGCCGGACTCGACGAATTGGGCAGCCGAGGCATGATCGACTGGTCCCGAGCGATGCTCGACGGAGCATCGCTTCGGGCGAAAAGGGGGGATCTCTGACCGGCCCAAACCCTGTCGACCGAGGCAAACCCGGCTCCAAGATCCACGCG
>DATLIA010000248.1:0-7865 GCA_035540215.1 Actinokineospora sp.
CGGTATCGATCACGCGATGGGCGGCCTCGACCTTGTACTCGGTCGAGTACGACCGGCGCTTACGAGGAGGCATGAGGACATCCTTCCAACAGGACGACTGGTCCTGCTAACTAGGTGTCCACTCCTCGGGGTGAACCTCAATCGACCAACCACCGGGCCAGTTGCAGGCACTGTGTTGCGCCGCTCGTCTATTCGCGAAGGCTGGGAAGTAGCTGTGATCTCAACTGCTCGTCAGTGTGTGGTCGAGACGCCGAGTTCGTCGAGGAGGTGGCGGATGCGGCGTTCGATCTCGTCGCGGACGGGGCGGACGTCTTCGACGCTCTTGCCCGCGGGGTCGTCGAGGGTCCAGTCGAGGTAGCGCTTGCCGGGGTAGACGGGGCAGGCGTCGCCGCAGCCCATGGTGATGATGACGTCGGCGGCGCGGACGATCTCCTCGGTCCACGGTTTGGGGAATTCGCCGGTGATGTCGATGTCGCGTTCGGCCATTGCGGCGATGGCCGATGGGTTGATCTCGTAGCCGGGTTCGGAGCCGCCGGACCACGCGACGGCGTTGTCGCCCGCGAGGTGCTGGAAGAAGCCGAGGGCCATCTGGCTGCGTCCGGCGTTGTGGACGCAGAGGAACAGGACGGTGGGTTTGCCGTCCTGGACGTGTCCTTCGACGCGGGCCAGGGCGTTGAGGCGTTGCCGGGCGAAGCGTTCGGCGAGCAGCGGCAGGAAGTTCGGGATCGTGCTGTGTGAGGCGAACTGGTCGTAGCTGGTGTGCAGGAACCGTTCGATGGTCTCCTGGCCGAAGACCCCGGCGAAGCTCTCGCCGAGCCGGGTCGCGGCGGTGCGCAGAGCCAGTTGCTGGTCGATGCTCAGGTCACGGTGGTGACGGTGGTTCTCGATCTCAGTCATCGCTGCCTCCAAGTGGGTGTACCGCTGGTGCCAACCGGTCGATTCGGTCGGCGAGGTCACGCAGGGCGTGGTCGAAGGCGTCGTCGGTGCCGACATGGTCGGGGTCGGGTATCGCCCAGTGCAGCCGCGCGCCGATGGCGAGACCCAGTTGCTCGTGGGCGTTGTCGCATACCGCGACCACCAGATCGTCGGGGTGCAGGGCCGCGTCGACATGCCTTGTCCTGGCGTTGGTCAGCGACAGGCCGTATCGGGTCGCCGCAGCGATCGCCAGCGGGTGCACGCGCTCGGCGGGCGCGGTACCCGCTGAGCTTGTCGGCACCGAGCTTCGCCGTTTCCACAGAGCGGCGGCCAACTGTGAACGGGCGGAGTTGTGGGTGCACACGAACAGCACCCTGGCCGCTTTCCGTCGCCCGGCCGGGCCGAGGTCGGCGACGGACTCCGGGATCAGGCGCAGGTAGGTGCGGCGGTGGTCGCCCTCGGACCGGGATCGGGTGACGACCCCTGCCTGTTCGAGGAGCTTGATGTGGTGGGCCAGCAGATTGCTCGGCAAACCAAGCTCGCGGCCAACCTCGCTGGGGGAGACGTCTCCCAGCGACAAGAGATCGACGATCGCCAACCGCGCGGGCTCGCCCAGCGCTGCGTGCACCCGCGCGCGGGCCTCAAGCGAGGAGGGTAGGTCAGTGTTCATTGAGTCAATGATGCTTGAGTGATTCTGGGTGTGCAACTCCTGGTTTCAGTGTCGGGCGAGTTTGACCGCCGAGACCAGCAGGATCACAGTCAGAGCGGGCACCAGGACGGCGTCGGGGACGATTCCCAGCAGCAGGCCACCGGCCACGGCTCCTACCACTGACCCGGCGATCATCGCGGCGGTGAATCGCGCGTTTTCCCGGAGCACGGCGAAGCTGCTGTCCCGGCTGTACCGGGCGAAGGCGACGAGCATGGTGGGCAGGGAGATCAGCAGGGACAGGCTTCCGGCGAGCTTGAGGTCGACGGCGTAGAGCAACGTGATGGTGGGAATCAGCAGCTCACCCCCTGCCACGCCCATGATCGCGGCGACGACACCGATGCAGAATCCGGCGACCACGCCGGCGATGGTGCGCGCGGCGCCGGGTAGCTCGACAGGACCCAGGACGGCGCTGTGGGTGACCACGAGCGCCGCCGCCATGGCGACCATGAGCACCGCGAGCGCTCGATGGAGGGTGGCCGTGCGCATCCGGGTCGCCCACGAAGCCCCGGCCCACGCTCCGACCAAGCTGCCCGCCAGCAGATTGACCGCGACAACCCAGTGCGCGCCCAAGTCCCCGAGCGGAACCGCGGCCAGTCGCGCGGGCAGCGCGTGACCACCACGGCCAGGCTCATCGCCTTGTTCAGGACCACCGCCGCCAGGGCGGCGAAGCCGAACAGGCCGATCAGCAGCGGCAGTCGGAACTCGGCGCCGCCGAGTCCGATCATCCCGCCCAGCGCGCCGACCACAGCGCCCGCGCCGAATCCGACCGGCAGCGACCTCGTGTGCCGGAAGGGCCGATCGACCGGCATACCTGGGTTGTTCGCTCGCTCCACTGTTCACCTTCCACGGGACGCCGCCCCACGGTAGTGGCCAGTCGGCGGCGTGGTCAGTGGTGTTCGGCGAGCCAGCGCTCGGCGTCGATGGCGGCCGCGCAGCCGGAGCCCGCGGCGGTGATCGCCTGACGGTACTCGTGGTCGACCAGGTCGCCCGCGGCGAACACGCCGTCGAGGTTGGTGTAGGTGCTCTGGCCTTCGACCAGCACATAGCCGTCGCTGTCGATGTCGACCTGGCCCTTGACCAGCGCGCTGCGCGGGTCGTGGCCGATGGCGACGAAGAAGCCGGTGACCGGCAGGTCGGAGATCTCGCCGGTGACGGTGTCGCGGATCTTCAGGCCGGACACGCTCGTCTCGCCCTGGACTTCCAGCACCTCGGTGTTGAGCTGCCAGCGGATCTTCTCGTTGGCCCGCGCGCGCTCCAGCATGATCTTCGACGCCCGGAACTCCTCGCGTCGGTGGATGATCGTGACCGACTTCGCGAAGCGGGTGAGGAAGGTGGCCTCCTCCATCGCCGAGTCGCCGCCGCCGAGCACGGCGATGTCCTGGTCGCGGAAGAAGAACCCGTCGCAGGTGGCACAGGCGGAGACACCGCGGCCGAGCAGCTCCTGCTCACCGGGCACGTTGAGGTAGCGGGCGGCGGCGCCCATCGCGAGCACCACGGCCTTGGCCGTGTAGCGGACACCGTTGGCCTCGACGACCTTGAACGGGCCGCTCAGGTCGACGGACTCGACGTCCTCGGGGCGCAGCTCGGCGCCGAAACGCTCGGCCTGGGCGCGCATCTGCTCCATCAGGTCCGGGCCCATGATGCCGTCGCGGAAGCCGGGGAAGTTCTCCACCTCGGTGGTCGTCATCAGCGCGCCGCCGAACTGCGAGCCCTCGAACACCAACGGCTCAAGCTGCGCGCGCGCGGCGTAGACCGCCGCGGTGTACCCGGCGGGGCCCGATCCGATGATGATCAGGTTCTCACGCGTCGACGTCCAGGAGTTCGGCGAGCAGGCCGCGCACTCGGCGGTCGATGTCGTCGCGGATCGGGCGGACGGCGTCGATGCCTTGCCCTGCCGGGTCTTCGAGCTTCCAGTCGAGGTAGCGCTTGCCGGGGAAGACCGGGCACGTGTCGCCGCAGCCCATGGTGATGACGACGTCGGCGTCTTCGACGGCGCCGTAGGAGAGTTTGGTGGGGATCTCGGCGGTGATGTCGAGCCCGAGCTCGGCCATGGCTTCGGCGGCGGCGGGGTTGACCTTGTCGGCGGGCTCGGACCCGGCCGAGGCGACCCGGACGCGGCCGAGCGCGTAGTGCTGCAGGAACGCGGCGGCCATCTGGGAGCGGCCGGCGTTGTGCACGCAGACGAACAGGACTTCGGCGGTGGTGGTCATGCGGATTCCTCTGTGGACGGAAGCAGGATGGCGGCGAGACCGACGCCGATGGCGGCGCCGACGAGTTGGGCGGCGATGAACGGAAGTACCGATGAGGGCGAGATCCCGGCGAACGAGCCGGTCAGCGCGCGGCCAACGGTGACGGCCGGGTTGGCGAACGAGGTCGACGAGGTGAGGAAGTAGGCGCCCAGGATCCAGGCCGGGACGAACGCGGCGACCAAGTGCGCCCGGCCGGAGCCGACCAGCATCCTGATGACCAGCAGCAGGCCCGCGGTGGCGACGACCTCACCGATGAGCAGGCCGACACCGGTCCGCTGCTGCCCGGTCCACTGCACGAGCGCCTGGCCGAACATCGCGTGCGCCAGGATCGTGCCAAGACACCCGCCGACGACCTGGGCGGCGATGTAGGCGCCGGCAGACGTCCACGACCGGTTGCCGGCGACAGCGTCGGCAAGGGTGACCGCCGGGTTGAAGTGCGCGCCCGACACCGGGCCGAGCACGCTGATCAGCACACCGAGCACCGCGATGGTCGCGAAGGCGTTGCACAGCAACTGGAGCAGCACCTGCCCTGGGGCGAGCGCCTGTCCCATCACCCCGGAGCCGACCACGGTGGCGACCAACAGGCCGGTGCCCAGCGCTTCAGCGACGATGTGGCGTGACTCCAACGGCGGCTTCGTGGCCGCCCGCGGTCGGCTCGTCGTCTTGGTCCCACTCGTCACGGGCCGGTCTCCACTCGCATTGAAGAAGGTCGATATCGGGAGTCCATCACGCCACATCGACTACAGTCAATATCATGAGCAAGGACGTGACGACGGCGACTCGGCCGCGGCGCACCAAGGCGCCGGGCGACGCGGACTGCGCCACCGACCCGCTGTGCTGTGTGCCGCTGGGCGATGCCGGGTTCACCGAGGTCGACGCCGAGCGGGTCGCGGCCGTGCTCAAGGCGATGGGCGACCCGGCCAGGGTGCGGGTGCTGGCGCTGATCCGCGCGGCCCCGAGCGGTGAGGTGTGCGTGGGGGAGTTGGTCGGGCCGCTCGGCCTGAGTCAGCCGACGGTCTCCCACCACCTGCGCGTCATGACCGACGCCGGCCTCCTGCATCGCGACCGGCGCGCGAGTTGGGTGTGGTACTCGATCAACACCGAGCGGCTGGCCGAGATCCGCGCCCTGCTTGTCTGAACAGGACAGTCAGGTGCCCATGGCCAGGGCAGCTTTTATCCACCGATCGTCGGACGGGTGGTGGGGCAGGAGGTCGTCCTCGGCGATATCCATCTCGCTGATATCACACAGCGCCAGCCGTAGGGCCAGGTCGTCGGCGACATCCCCGCTCGGCGCAGGGAGCCCGTCGGTCAGGGAGGACGCCAATTCCTGCAGGGCCGCGCCGAGTCTGTCCCGAAGTCCGTGGCAGGACTCGATCGACAGGTCGGTCAGGCAGCGGGCGCGGGGTGAGGTCGCGTCGAGGCACTGCTCGGCGAAGAACTCGGCGCGACGGGCCAGTGCGCGCGCGGCGCGCGGTGTCGGGTTCCGCTCATCGAGTGGACCCGGCAGCGGGAACAACAGGAAGCCGTCGATCGGCTCGACGGTCAAGTCGTCGACGAGCAGGCCGGCCGCTGATTCGATCGAGCCTTCCGGCAGCCCGAAAGCGAACGCATGCACCGGATCGGGCAGGTCGTGGACCGCGGCGGTCAGTCGGGCATGGTGGTTCCGCCTGCCCGCTATCCGGGAGTTGAGGGCATCGGCAAGCCGGACCGCGACGAATGCCTGCGTCAGAACGGTGACTTCACGCAGTACGGATCGGTGCGGGCTCCGCACTATGCCGAACACACGGTGAGAATCGGACGAGTGTTCGGTGAGAAATCCGTCGTAGTCCACGGCCCGGTCGCGGTCAGTCGCCCAGAAGTTCGGAGAGCAGGACGCGGACGTCCCGGTCGATCTCGTCGCGGATCGCACGGACCTCGGCCAGCGGTCGGTCGGTCGGGTCGTCGATGGCCCAGTCCAGGTACCGCTTGCCGGGGTAGACCGGGCAGGCGTCGCCGCAGCCCATGGTGACCACGACGTCGGCGGCGCGCACCACCTCGTCGGTCAGCGGCTTCGGAAACGCCTGCGCCAGCGGGATTCCGACCTCGGCGAGCGCGTCGACAATGGTCTGCGGAATGGTGCCCTGTGGTTGCGAGCCCGCCGAGCGGACCGTGATCTTGCCGAAGGCGTGGTAGTCCAGCAGGGCCGCGGCCAGTTGGGAGCGGCCGACGTTGTGCACGCAGATGAACAGCACCTGCGGGACGGTGACCCTCGTCAATCCCTGGGCGCGGCCGTGGTCGGTCAGCCGCTGCTTGGCGAATCGGGCCGTCAACGTCGGCAGGAAGGTCCTCACCGTGGCGTGCTCGTCGAGCAGGGTGTAGGTCTCGTCGACGAACCGCTGGACGGTCTCGCGCCCGAACACGCCATGGAAGGTGTCGCACAGCTCGTCGACGATGCGTGCGAGCTGGGCGGAGAGTTCGCGGGCGGGCGTGTCGTCGGCGGCATGCGCCATGAGTTCTCCCCGGGCCAGGTTGGAACGAGATTCTTCAATGTAGTGTCGCCAGGTGGATCGACGCATGTCAATACAAGCACGGTGCTGGTGGCGGTGCAGCCCCAAATCCGACGACCGGCGGGCCAGCCAGGACCGGCCTTCACCATCGGTTCACCGAGGCCGCTGATGATGGCACCATGGCGGGAGCACCATCGGTCGATGACAGGGAAGGGGTGGTCCCGCTGGCAGCCCCCACCACCGGCACGACGGCCCTGGACGACCTCGGCGCCTCCGTCGCGGCCAAGCTCTTCAAGGCCCTCTCGGACCCGGTCCGGGTCCAGCTGGTCGCCTTGGTCCGGCAGGCGCCCGACGGTGAGGCCTGCTTCTGTGACCTCGCACCGCGGTTCGCCATGCCCCAGTCCTCGCTCAGCCACCACCTCAAGATCCTCGTCGCCGCGGGCATCCTGTCCCGCGAACGCCGCGGCACCTGGAGCTGGTACCGCGTCGAGCACGACCCGCTGGCCGCGATGGAGACCATGCTCCGTGCAGGCGGCCCCTTGCGTGAGCACCCAGCCGGCGCCTGCGAATAACCCGGCCCGTGGCTGAACACTTTCCTGTCGTCGTGGTGGGCGGCGGCCAAGCGGGCCTGGCCGCAGGCTTCTACCTGCGCCGCGCCGGCGTCGACTTCGTCATCCTCGACGCGCAGGACGAGCCCGGCGGCGCCTGGCCGCACGGGTGGGACTCACTGCGGTTGTTCTCACCGGCCCAGTACAGCTCCCTGCCCGGTCGATCCATGCCCCCATACAGAGCCGGCTTCCCGACCGCCGGGCACGTCGTGGACTACCTCGCCGACTACGAGAAGCGCTACGGCCTGCCGATCATCCGCCCCGCCACCGTCACCGCGGTCCGCCGCGATGGCGAGCGGCTGCGGGTCGAGTCGACAGCGGGGCAGTGGTCGGCGTCCGCGGTCATCAGCGCCACCGGCACGTGGTGGCGGCCCTTCATCCCCGCCATCCCCGGCCGCCCGACGTTCACCGGCCGCCAACTCCACGCCGCTGGCTACCGCAGGGCATCTGACTTCGCCGGAAGCCGGGTCCTGGTGGTGGGGGGCGGCAACTCCGGCGCCCAGATCGCCGCCGACCTCGCCGCTGTCACCGATCTGCGTTGGGTCACCCGCCGCCCACCCCGGTACCTGCCCGACCACATCGACGGCCGCGCCCTGTTCGACCTCGCCACCCGGCGCAAACAAGCCCTCGACCGCGGCGACGGCGACGCCACCGGCATCGGCGGCCTGGGCGACATCGTGGCCGTCCCCCCGGTCCGTACCGCCCGCGACCACGGCCTGCTCACCGCCCGCCCGATGTTCACCCGCGTCGAACCCGGCGGCGTGGTCTGGGCCGATGGCAGCCGAGAACCCGCCGACACCATCATCTGGTGCACCGGCTTCCGCCCCGTCCTCGCCCACCTGGCCCCACTGCGCCTGCGCACGGCCGACGGCCGCATCCCCACCGTCGGCACCCGCGC
>DATLIA010000249.1:0-6502 GCA_035540215.1 Actinokineospora sp.
GTCCGGGCGGTCCCGGAACTCGCGGCGCGGGCCCTCGCGGCGCGGGCCTTCGCGGAAGTCACGGCTGTCGTGCGTGTCGCGCGGGTGGTGCGCCTCGCGGGCCCGACCCTCGTGACCGTGGCTCTCGCGGCCCGTGCGACGACGGAAGTCGCCGCCGCGGCGCGGGGTGTGGCCGCCGCTGGACGCACGCGAGGGGCGCGCGGGCGGGGCCTTCTCGATCACGGGCTCACCCGACGGGGTGCGGGCGCCGGTGATGCGGATCAGGTCGGGGTCGCCGGGGCGGACCTTGGTGCTTTCCGGCTTCACACCGGCCTTGTCGGTCAGTCGGACGACGGTGCGGCGCTGGTCGTGGGTCACGACCGTCACCACGGTGCCCGACTCGCCCGCTCGCGCCGTGCGGCCCGCGCGGTGCAGGTAGTCCTTGGAGTCGGCGGGCGGGTCGACGTGCACGACCAGGCTGACGCCGTCGACGTGGATGCCGCGGGCGGCGACGTCGGTGGCGACGAGGACCGGCATATCGCCGTCACGGAACTGGCTCAGGACCCGGTTGCGCGCGCCCTGCGTCTTGCCGCCGTGCAGCGCACCAGCGCGCACGCCGACGGAGCGCAGCTTGTCGGCCAGGCGGTCGACGTGGTGCTTGGTGCGGACGAACATGATCGTCCGGCCGTCGCGGGCGGCCATCTCGGTGATGACGTCGGCCTTGTCCTGCTTGGACACCAGGAGCATGTGGTGCTCCATGGTGGACACGCTGGCGGTGGACACGTCGACCGAGTGGGTGACCGGGTTGTTCATGTAGCGCTTGATCAGCTGGTCGACATCACCGTCGAGGGTGGCCGAGAACAGCAGCACCTGCGCGTCGGGGTCGGTCAGGTCGAGGATCTCGCGCACCTGGGGCAGGAAGCCCATGTCGGCCATCTGGTCGGCCTCGTCGATGGCGATGTGCTGCACGTCGTGCAGGACACAGGTGCCCTGGCGGACGTGGTCGGACAGCCGGCCCGGGGTGGCGATCAGCAGGTCGACACCGCGCTTGAGGGCGTCGGCCTGGCGGGGGAAGGACATGCCGCCGACGGCGGTGCGGACCCACAGGCCCAGCGCCTTGCCCAGCGGGGTCAGCGCGTCGCTGACCTGCAGGGCGAGTTCACGGGTGGGGACGAGGATCAGGGCACGCGGCTTGAGCGGGCGGGCCTCGCCGCCGTCGAGCCGGGAGAGCAGGCCGAGGCCGAAGGCCAGGGTCTTGCCAGAGCCGGTCTGGGCGCGGCCCAGCACGTCGCGGCCCGCGAGGGCGTCGGGAAGCGTGGCGGCCTGGATCGGGAAGGGCTGTTCGATGCCCGCGTCGAGAAGCGCGCGCAGCAGCGGCTTCGGCAGGCCGAGATCGGCGAACGAAAGCGAGCCTTCGGCTGCGTCAGTCACCGAGCGGGCCTTGCCGCTCTGGCGGTGCCGCGGCTTGCGGTCGTCATCAAGATCGTTCGTGGGCAGGGCAGAGTTCTGCACGGGGTCCTCTCCGGACGTGGCACGTCTCGGGAGGCTCCGCCCTCTTCTCAAGGAGGCCGGCAGGCTTTCACACGGACGAGCCCGGCACGTATTTCGTGCCGATAGGTTGGTATGGCATCGCTGGCCATCCGATGTCGATCGACTCCGGGCGGGGAGCGACGTACATGTGTCGCTCACGATGCGTGTCAATGCTACCTGACGTCAGGTAGCGAGTTCGCACCACGGGACGGAAGTCACGTCGCCGCTCCCCACCCAATCAGTCGAGACCGGCGGTGACCAGCAGTTTCTCGGTCAGCGTCGCCGGATCGACGACGTCGTCGGGCAGCCCGCGGGAACGGAACCAGCCCGCGATGTTGGCCACGTCACGGACCAGGAACTCCGGCCCGGCCGGGTTCGCCACCAGATCGACCACCTGCGGGAGGTCGATCAGCATCAGGTGCCCCTCGTGGACGAGGATGTTGTACGCCGAGAGGTCACCATGGGTGAGCCCCTCGACCGCGAACAGCTCCAGCCCGGCGACGAGCTGTTCCCACAGCTCGCGCAAGGCGTCCGGTTCCGGGCGCAGCTGCGCCAGCCGGGGCGCGCCGTGGCCGTCGGCGTCGTGGAGGAACTCCAGCAGGAGTTCGGTTCCGTCGCGCTGGGCCGGGTACGGCACGGGTGCCCCGATCGACCACAGCCGTGACAGCGCGGCGAACTCCGCGACCGCCCACTGCTCGGCGATCAGGTTGCGGCCGAACGATGTCCGGTTGGTTATCGCACGCATCTCGCGGGACTTGCGCAGGCGCCTGCCCTCTAGATAGCCCGCGTCGCGGTGGAAAAGGCGGTGTTCGCCGCTGCGGTAGCGCTTGGCCGCGAGCAGGCAGGCCGGACCGTCGGGGACCGCGCGTTCGATGACGAACACGTCGGCTTCCTTGCCGGTCTTGAGCACGCCGAGCTCGGTGTCGGCCGCGGCGAGGTCGGTGACCAGCCAGTCGGGCCGCGGGTGTGGTCCCTGCTCGCTGTCGGCCCAGGTGGACCAGCGGGCGGCGCCGTCGGGCAGTTCCTGCTCGGCGGTGTAGGCGTCGTCGCGCACCCTGGCGAGGCGGATCTTCTCCGCCTCGGTCAGCCTGCCGGAGCGCTGCGGCTGGGGGTCGTCCTCGAACCGGCCTCGACGCATGCGGCCGCGAGCCGGGGAATCAAAATCGTCACTGAGGAAGTCTTCGTGCTTTCGCACTGGTGGGTCTCCTTGACCTGGGAAGGACGCCCCACCGCGAGAGTCAGCGACGTGGGGCGGGTGGACGGGACGGTGCCGCCACCGGGACAGTCATCACCACGACGCACCTCCTAGGTCCGTTCTTCGCCGGTCTGCGCACAGCGTGCCCGGCCCAGGTCAGGCCGGTCAACCGAATTAATCGACTATGAGGTCGAGGCTGAGTTTCCCGGTCGGCTCCAGCCGCATCCCGTTCGCCGCGGCCACCGAGATCAGCGTCCGCACCGAGCCAGGCTCACGCGGCGCGAGTGCCAGTGCCGCGGCCAGCCTGCCCTTGTGCGCCTTGTTGAAGTGGCTGACGGTCTTGCGTCGCCCGCCCGCGTCGTCGGTGACCACGCGCACGGTGATCGCGTGCGGTACGGCGGCGAGGTTGGCGTAGGCGCCGGACCGAAGGTCGACCACCAGGTCGTCCACAGTGGACAGCGTCTTCTCCAGCTCAGGTTTCCACTGTGTCCGCAGGCCGCCCAGTCCCGGCAGGACGGTGTCGCCGGACAGCCGGTACGCCGGGATCGGGTCGCCGGTCCGCACCACTCCGAACAGAGCCGAGGCCACCGCGAGCCTGCGGTTCGCCCGGGTGCGCTGCGGTTTGGTGAACGACTTCGCGTCCAGCGCGTCGTAGAGGACGCCGGTGTAGCGCTCCAGCGCGGGCCGGGTGGGGGAGACGGTCAGCTGGGCGTTGCGGGCGACTTCGTCGGTTTGCCGTTCCGACAGTCCTAGAGCGGCCAGACTCGCCGGGACATCCGCCGCGAGTTCACTCAATGAGGTGACAAGGCGTTCTCGGATCGCGGTCAGTTCCGGGAACGACAGCGCGGAGAGGTCCAGGGGCGCGCCGATGCCGCCTTCGGCCTTGGTCTCCGACGGGGGCAGCAGCACGAGCATGGACTGAGCATAAGTCGCCGATAATTGGGTCGAACGCACGAGCCCACGGTCGTACCGTCGTGACATGACGACCCTGGAATGGCGGGCGCTGCGCGCCGAGGACTCGGCGGCCTGGGTGGACCTCTCCGACGCGGTCGAGGAGGTCGACAAGACCGGCGAGCACATGGGTGCCGAGGAGTTCGCCGAGGTGATGTCCGACCCGGACCTGGTCACGGTCGCGGGCTTCGACGGTGACCAAATGGTCGCCAGTGGCATCTCGTGGTTCAAGGCAGGCCACGTCGAGGTCAACTCCGTGCTCTTCGAGGCCGGGGTCCGCCCGTCGCACCGCCGCCGCGGCATCGGCCGCGAACTGCTTGACCGGCTCACCGCGGTCGCCCGTTCGCAGCACGACCAGCGGTGCCCTGACCTGCGCTTCGAGCCCCGGTCGACCGCCCACGAGGCCAACGAAGGCCACGCCGCGCTGCTCACCGGGGCCGGATACGAGCCAGTCCGCTACTTCTTCGACATGCGCGTCGATCTGGCGATCGATCGGCCTGACCGCGCGCTGCCAGACGGCCTGACCGCGCGGACATTCGAGCCTGCCGACGATGAGCACCTGCGCGTCGTCCACAACGCATGCTTCGCCGGGCATTGGGGCTCGATCCCGTCGCAGCCGGAGTACTGGCACAGGCACATGACCGGCAACCCGTCTTTCCGGCCGGAGCACACCGTGCTGCTGTTCGACCAGGACGACAAGATCGTCGCCTACGTCATGGGCTACGCCTCCCCCGCACAGGAGGCGGGCACCGGCCGCAAGGAGCTCTGGCTGGGCCAGGTCGGCACCGTCAAGCCATGGCGCGGCAAGGGGGTCGGCACCGCGCTGCTGGCTTCCGTGCTCACCGGGGCCAAGGTGGCGGGCTTCGACCGCGCCGCACTCGCGGTCGACAGCGGCAACGCCACCGGGGCCCTCGGGGGTCTACGAGCGGTGCGGGTTCAAGGTCACCGACCGCTGGACCACGTATTCGCTCACCCGTTAGGCGACCCCACGCAGAACTCGTTGCCCTCGGGGTCGGCCAGGACCGACCACGTCAGACCGGGCACCTTGTGCTCGGCGAGGACAGTCGCGCCGAGACCGACGAGCCGCTCGACCTCCGCGTGCCGGTCGTCGGTGTGGAAGTCCAGATGGGCCCGGTTCTTGCCCGAGCGGACCTCCGGCACCTTCTGCAGACCCAGGTACGGCGCCTCGCCCGGCTTGGCGCCCTTGGGGGCGAGGAACACGAACACGCCCATGATGTCCGTGCCGATCTCATAGTCCAAAGCGGCGGTCCAGAACTTCGCGAGCGTGCGCGGGTCCGCGCAGTCGATGGTCATGCCGCCGAGTCCGATTGTCATGGCGGCGAAGGTAGCCCCGCCCACCGACAATTCCGTCGACCCGGAACCCGAATGCGCTGGCCAGGGCCGGGTCACTACGCTTTACCGCACTGTCCGTGCGGTTCCCGATGAGGAGTGTCACCGTGATCACCAGGATGTCGTCGCTGTTCCTGCGCACACTGCGCGAGGACCCGGCGGACGCCGAGGTGCCCAGCCACAAGCTGCTGGTTCGCGCCGGGTACGTCCGCCGCGTCGCACCGGGCGGGTACTCCTGGCTGCCACTGGGCCTGCGCGTGCTGCGCAACGTCGAGCGCGTGGTGCGCGAGGAGATGGACGCCATGGGCGCCCAGGAGATCCAGTTCCCCGCGCTGCTGCCGAGGGAGCCCTACGAGGCGACCAACCGGTGGACCGAGTACGGCCCGAACCTGTTCCGTCTCAAGGACCGCAAGGGTGCCGACTACCTACTCGGCCCCACCCACGAGGAGCTGTTCACCCTCACCGTGAAGGGTGAGTACACCTCGTACAAGGACTACCCGGTCACGCTGTACCAGATTCAGACCAAGTACCGCGACGAGGCGCGTCCCCGCGCGGGCATCTTGCGTGGCCGCGAGTTCCTGATGAAGGACTCGTACTCGTTCGACCTGACCGACGAGGGCCTGTCGGAGAGCTACCAGAACCACCGCGACACCTACATCCGGATCTTCGACCGCCTCGGCATCGACTACGTCATCGTGGCGGCGACTTCGGGTGCGATGGGCGGCTCGGCGTCGGAGGAGTTCCTGGCCGAGGCGCCGACCGGTGAGGACACCTTCGTCCGCAGCACCGCGTCGGACTACGCGGCCAACGTCGAGGCCGTGGTCACCCAGGCGCCGCCCGCGATCCCGCTGGACGGCCTCGCCGAGTCGCAGGTCCACCACACGCCGAACACCCCGACCATCGAGTCACTGGTCGACTTCCTGAACAAAGCCGACCTCGGCCGCACTTTCACCGCGGCCGACACGCTGAAGAACGTGCTCCTCAAGATCCGTCAGCCCGCGGGCGAGTGGGAGCTGCTGGCCGTCGGCGTGCCGGGCGACCGCGAGGTCGACTTCAAGCGCGTCGAGGCCGCGGTGAGTCCCGCGGAGGTGGCGATCCTGGAGGACGCCGACTTCGCCAAGAACCCGTTCCTGGTCAAGGGCTACATCGGCCCGAAGGCGCTGCTCGACAACGGCGTGCGCTACCTGGTCGACCCTCGCGTGGTCACCGGCAGCGCGTGGGTGACCGGCGCGGACAAGGCCGACCACCACGTGGTCGACCTGGTCGCGGGCCGCGACTTCACTCCCGACGGCACGATCGAGGCCGCCGAGGTCCGCGCGGGCGACCCCGCGCCGGACGGCGAGGGCACCCTGGTCGCCGCGCGCGGCATCGAGATCGGCCACATCTTCCAGCTGGGCCGCAAGTACGCCGACGCGTTCTCCCTCGACGCGCTGGGCCCGGACTCGAAGCCGGTCCGGATCACCATGGGCTCCTACGGCACGGCGACCAGGCGGGACA
>DATLIA010000250.1:0-11817 GCA_035540215.1 Actinokineospora sp.
ACCTTGAGCCACCCGGTGGGCGGGTGGGTGGCTGGGTCGTGCGGGGTGCGCGGGTGGCGCTGAACGCGCTGAAGAGGAGGCGGAGGCCGATGAGGGCGCTGATCAGGAGCAGGTTGTAGCCGAAGGCCTGGTGCAGGGTCACCGTGCCGAGCAGGACCGGGCCCGCTGTGCTTCCCAGCAACAGGACCGCCATGATTCCCGCCGTCGCGCCGACCAAGGCGAGGAGGACCTGATGCAGCATCCCGGTCAGCAGGGTGCGGTCGCGTTCGTCGGCGAACAGCCGGACGTTGACCGACAGTCTGCCTTCCTCCATCGCCCCGCTGATCCGGTCGATACGGCGGGGGAGCCTGCGGAGGACGGGCAGCAGAGCGAGCAGTTCCGTGGCCATCGTCTCGCGGGCCGAGTCGACCGTCGCGGAGGAGATCGCGCGGTCGGCGACATAGCTGCGGGACTCGGTGACGATGTCGAAGCCCGGCGCCAGTCCGGCGAGGGTGCCCTCCATCGTGGTCAACGCGCGGAACACAGCGGCGATCGCTGGGGGAACGCTGAGTTGGAAGGACGTCATGACCTTGAAGAGGTCGGTGAACATCGCGATGTCCGGGCCGCTGCCGTGACTCAGATGCGCGGCCATGAACGTGCCCAACGCGCGTTCGAGGCGGCGCTCGTCGATCTCCTCGGGGCGGTCGACCACCGCCAGGAGCCCGTCGCGGAGCGCGGCGGGGTCGGCTCGGTCGATGGCGAGCAGGAGTTCGCGCAGACCGTCGCGCAAGGTGGAGTCGAGGCGGCCGACGGAGCCGAAGTCGAGCAGGCCGAGTCTGCCGTCGGTCAGGAGCAGGACATTGCCCGGATGTGGATCCGCGTGGAACACCCCGTGCTCCATCACCTGGCGCAGCAGGCTGTGTAACAGCAGTCGTGCCGTGCCCTGTGGGTCCGGAACAGTGGTGACCTTGCCAAGCGCCACACCGTCGAGCCGTTCCATCACCAGCACCCGCTCGGAACTCAGCTCGCCGTGGACGATGGGCAGCCGGACCGCGGCGTCCGGCGCGTGGCCGCCTGAGGCGGCGGCGACGGCGGCCAGGTTGCGGGCCTCGACTCGGAAGTCGAGTTCCTCCAACAGCGCGGTGGCGAATCCCTCAGCCAACCCGACGATGCCAAGCGAGCGGGCCCAAGCCGTTCGTGCCTGCAAGGTCTGCGCGAGGCGGTGGATGATGTCGAGGTCGCGTTCGACGGTCGACCGTACGTTCGGCCGCTGTATCTTGACCACCGCGTCCGCCCCGGACCGCAGCTTGGCCCGGTGCACCTGAGCGATCGACGCCGACGCGAGTGGTACCGGATCGAACTCCGCGAACACCTCAGCGGGTGCGGCCCCGAACTCGGCCCGCAATGCCGCGTCGATGTCGGCCGCGGGGACCGGGGCGACTCGGTCTTGCAGCACGCTCAGCTCGTCGATGAACTCCACCGGAAGCAGGTCGGACCGGGTCGACAGGACCTGTCCCAGTTTGACGAACGTGACGCCACCTTCTTCCAGCGCTTGGCGCAGCGACCTGGCCAGCCGTGCGCGGTGTTCGCCGCCGCGGCCTCGGCCGGTGAGGTAGGGGCCAAGGCCGTGGCGGAAGGCGATGGCGGTGATCTTGGTGTACCGCCGGGCCCGCGACCAGCGCCCGCGAACCGCGCGGAGTGACCCGAGTGGACCGAGTCCGGTTCCCGCGGGCCAGACGACCTCCCAGACGAAGAGGATCGCGACCGCGAGCAGGAGGGTGCCGCCGAAGATCGGGATGATGAAGAAGAAGACCGACTCTTCTTTGCCCTCGGCGGGCACGGGCATCCACTGCCACGCCAGACCAGCGAAGCTCCACGCGATGAGCGCGGCGACGGTGGCCCGAATCGCGCCGACGTGTACCCCGAGCGCGCGGCGTGCTCCGACGATCATGACCTTCACGCTGATCGCGAGGAGTATCAGGCCCCACAGGCTGAGTAGGAGGACGTTCATCGGCTCTCTTTCGTTGCGGCGATGTCACAGTCTTTCGTGGCGTGCGGAGTGCGCGCATCCCTCGGAGGGACGAGTGTTCTCCCTCTGGCGAGGGAGATTGGGCGTAGGTCTCGATCTCCACCTATCGAGGGACCCGGCTCCACCGCGCGAGGGAAGTGCCCCGGGCCGTGCCTCTGCCAGGATCGAAGCATGATCTCGATCGCATGGCGGGTGTTGAGGCCGGTGGGTCGGCTGTCGACCTACAAGGTCTGGGTGTATCTGATCCTGGGGGGAGCGCTGCTGGTCCCCTTTGGACTCTTCAGCACGGCGTTGGTCTCCGCCATGAGCTCGACCACGACGCAGGCGGGCGTATGGCTGCAGACGCTCGCGATCATGGCCGTGATGGTGGTGGCGATGGTGGCCATGGCCTTCATCCCGGCGGTCCGGGTGATCGAGGGGACGGCGGCCAGGGAGTTGCTCGGTGAGGCCATCCCGGACCACGGAACGGGTCGGGTGGTGTCGTGGCACAAGCGGTGGCGGTGGGCGGCGTGGATCGTCCAGCACCTGCTGGCCGGTGGAGTGATCGCCACTGTCACGTTCGCCCTGCCGCCGGTGGTGTTGTTCACGTTCCCGGTCCCGTTCACCGGCCGATTAGAGATCGGCGCGCAGCCGGTGCGGATGCCCGTGGGATGGGCCAGTGCCTGGTTGCCCGCCGTGGGGGTGTTGAGCTTGCTCGGGCTGGTGCACCTCGTCGTGTACTTGGGTGGGGTGTTCTGCCGGGCGGCGCCGTCGCTGCTCGGGCCGACCGCGGCCGACCGACTGGCCGAGATGACCCGGCAGGCCGAGCGGCTCGCCGAGCGCAACCGGGTCGCGCGGGACTTGCATGACTCGGTCGGGCACGCGTTGAGCGTGGTGACCGTGCAGGCGGGCGCGGCGCGGCGGGTGCTCGACAGCGATCGGGACTTCGCGGAACGGGCCCTGGGTGCCATCGAGGAGGCGGCCAGGTCGGCGTTGACGGACCTCGACCATGTGCTGGGACTGCTGCGGGAGGACTCGGCGCTCACGGCTCCCCAGTGGACGTTGGCCGACTTGCCCGCGCTGCTGCGAAACACCCAGGTGGCCGGGGTCACCGTGGAGTCCAGTGTGGAGGGTGACTTGGCGGGGCTGCCCGCCGCGGTTTCGAGGGAGGCGTATCGGATAGTCCAGGAATGCCTGACCAATGTGGTTCGCCATGCCGGCATGGTGGAGGCGACAGTGCGGCTGAGGGCGCGGGCCGACGAACTCGCCATCGACATCGACAACCCGCTCGACCCAGGGCGTGGGCGGGAGCGAGGCGGGCGGGGAATCGCGGGGATGCGGGAGCGGGTGCGGTTGTTGCACGGCGAAATGAGTGCGGGACCGCGGGAGGGGCGCTGGTACGTGGCGGTGCGCATCCCGACACGAGTGAAAGGGGAGCGGTGAGTGTCTCGGTAGTACTGGTCGATGACGAGGAGTTGATCCGGGCGGGCTTGCGGGCGATCATCGATGCCGAGCCGGACCTGCGGGTCGTCGGCGAGGCGGCGGATGGGGCCGAGGTCCCGTCGGTGGTGGCTCGGACGCGGCCCGACGTCGTGTTGATGGACGTGCGGATGCCCGCGGTCGACGGGATCTCGGCCACGGCCCGGCTGTTGGCCCAACCGGATCCGCCGAAGATCCTGGTCGTCACCACGTTCGAGAACGACGACTACGTCTACGACGCGTTGCGGGTCGGGGCCACCGGGTTCCTGCTCAAACGTGCCCAGCCGGACGACATCGTCAAGGCGATCCGGGTGGTCGCGTCGGGGGAGTCGCTGCTGTTCCCCGCCGCGATCCGGGCGTTGGCGGTGAGTCGCGACCGGGGGACGCGGGGGCTGGAGTCGGCCGGGCTGACGGACCGCGAGTCCGAGGTGCTGCGGCTGATGGCGGCCGGGTTGACCAACGGTGAGATCGCGACGCGGCTCTACCTGGGCGTGGAGACCGTGAAGACGCACGTTCGCAACGTCCTCGCCAAGCTCCGGGCCAGGGACCGGACTCAGGCGGTGATCGCGGCCTACGAGTCTGGCTTCATCGTTCCGGCGTGATCCTGCCCGATTTCGGGCAGGAAAGTTGCGGAGCACGTGGTTCGCCTGTCAGTGTCGGCGGCCGTGACCGAGTCACCGCCGCCGGACCTCGTCCGGCACGTCGCGGGCACGACGGGGCTTCCCGTCAGTGTCGCCGCGGGTCGTCGCCGATGTGATCGCCTACTTCGGCGAGACGACCGAGGACTACGTGCGCCGCAGACATGCCGAGCTGCGGCGCGGGCAGTACCGCAACGCGCGGATCTGGGCCGTGGTCGCCGCCGAGTTGGCGGCGCGGGCCGTCGCGCCGCCGGTGCTGACCGAGCGGCAGTTGCGGCGCATCGTCTACGGGTGAGGAGCCAGGTGCATGTGCGGGATCGTCGGGTACGTCGGGACACGGGACGCCATTCCGGTGCTGGTGGAGGGGCTGCACCGGCTGGAGTACCGGGGGTACGACTCGGCCGGGGTGGCGGTGCTGCGGCGGGGCAAGGTCGTCGTGACGAAGGCCGCCGGTCGGGTCCAGGAGCTGCGGGACCGGCTCACCAAGCCGACGCCGTCGACGATCGGGATCGCGCACACCCGGTGGGCGACCCACGGTGAGCCGTCCGACCGCAACGCCCACCCGCACCTCGACGCCGAGGGCCGGATCGCGGTGGTGCACAACGGGATCATCGAGAACGCCAAGCAGCTTCGGGCGCGGCTGACCGCCGCCGGGGTCGAGCTGGTGTCGGATACCGACACCGAGGTGATCGCCCATCTCGTCGCCGCCGAGCTCGCGGCCGCGGGTGATGGCGGCGCACTGTCGTTGGAGGACGCCGTGCGGGCGGCGCTGCGGCAGGTCGAGGGGACCTACGGGCTGGTCGTGCTCGACCGGACCCGGCCGGACGAACTGGTCGTGGCCCGCAACGGCAGTCCGATCGTGCTGGGCATCGGCGAGGGCGAGATGTTCGTCGCCTCCGATGTCGCCGCGCTGGTCCACCACACCCAGCGGGTCGTGTTCCTCGACGACGGCGAACTCGCCACGGTCCGCGCGGGCGAGTACCGGACGAGCACCCTGGAGGCGCGCCGGACCAGCAAGGAGCCGACGACCGTCGACATGGTCGCCGACGACTACGAGCTGGGCGGCTACCCCGACTTCATGCGCAAGGAGATGGCCGAGCAGCCCGAGGCCGTCGAGCGGGCACTGGGCGGCAGGCTCGATGAGCGGTTCGCCACGGCGCACCTCGGTGGGCTGGGGCTGGACGCGATGGCCCTGCGGGCGGTGCGGCGGGTCAAGTTCCTCGGCTGCGGCTCGGCCTACTACGCCGGGCAGATGGGGGCGACGCTGGTCGAGGAGCTGGCCAGGATCCCGGCCGACGCCGAGCCCGCGTCCGAGTTCCGCTACCGCAACCCGGTGGTCGATCCCGACACCCTCTACGTCGCGATCAGCCAGTCCGGCGAGACGCTGGACACGCTCGCCGCCGTGCAGGAGTTGCGGCGCAAGGGCGGCCGCGTGATCGGCGCGGTGAACGTCGTCGGCAGTGCTGTGGCGCGGGAGTGTGGCAGCGGCGTGTTCCTGCACGCGGGGCCGGAAGTGTCCGTCGCGTCGACCAAGGCCATGACCAACATGACCGTCTCGTTCGCCATGCTCGCGCTGTTGCTCGGCCGGGTCCGTGATCTGTCCGCCGCCAACGGACAGCGCATCGTCGGCGGGCTCAAGGCGCTTCCCGCGCGGATCGAGGCGGTGCTGGCCGATGACGCGGCGATCCGTGCGGTCGCCAAGCGGCACGCCAACGCCAAGCACATGTTCTTCCTCGGGCGGGTGCGCGGCTGGCCGGTGGCGCGTGAGGGCGCGCAGAAGCTCAAGGAGATCTCCTACGTCCACGCCGAGGCGTATCAGTCCGCTGAGCTCAAGCACGGCCCGCTGGCCCTGATCGACGCGGACATGCCGAGCGTCGTAGTCGTCCCGGACGACGACCTGCTGTCGAAGAACCTCGGCACCATCGAGCAGATCAAGGCCCGCGGCGGCCCGGTCATCGCCGTGACGAACGCCGACCTGCCCGCGGGGCTGGCCGACGACGTGATCCGGGTGTCGAAGGGCGAGCCAGAACTCGACCCGATCGTGCTGACCGTGGCGCTGCAGCTACTGGCCTACCACTTGGCCGTCGAACTGGGCCGTGACGTCGACAAGCCGCGCAACCTGGCCAAGAGCGTCACCGTCGAGTGATCAGTGCCTGCCCGCGAGCGTGCGGGTCTGGGCGTGCGGATCGGGTCGCAGCGCGTGCTGCGGCCCGGTCGCGGCCCGGCCGCGCAGCACCTCGACGCGCTCGGCGCCGGGGCGGGTGAGCACCCAGCTGGAGCCCGCGACGGCCTTGGCCTGCTTCTTCAGCGGCGCCAGCAGCCGGGACGCCTCGCGGTAGGAGCGAACCGAGCCGACCCCGCACACCAGCGACGCCAGCGACACCGTGACCGTCATGCCCTCGGTGCTCCACACCCGGTCGACCACCCGGGTGACCAGCGGGGCGATCTCGTCCAGCTCGGTCACGATCAGGAAGTCGTCGCCGCCGACGTGGCCGACGCGCACACCCGGCAGTTCGGCCTCGGCGTCGGCCAGCGCGCGGCCGAGGGAGCGGATCAGGTCGTCGCCCGCGGCGAACCCGACGGAGTCGTTGACCAGCTTGAACGCGTCGACGTCCAGCCAGGCCACGACGAACATCTCGTTGTTGGCGATCCGCCGGTCGATCTCGCGGTCGACCGCCTCGCTGCCCGGGAGCCTGGTCAGCGGGTTGAGCGCGGCGGCCTGTTCGATCTTGGCCTCGGCGACCCCGCGGACGACCTCGCTGAGCCGGACGACGCCGACACAGATCCGGCTCTGGTTGGTGACGACGATGTCGTCGCCGGAGCGCTCCCAGTCGGCGTCGCTGACCATCTCCAGCAGCTGCAGCGCGGTCGCGTCGGCGCGGATCACCCGCGGCGCGTCGGCGTGCCTGCTGGCGGCTTTCTTGGCGTTGAGCGCGTGCCCGTAGGGGCCGGTGACAGCGATGAGGAACCGGCTGCGCTCCACGGAGTACATGGGCTTGCCCTGCCCGTCGACCAGGACGAGACCGGTGATCGACGGGGCGGCGGCGAAGGCGTCGCGGACCTCTTCGGCGGTGGCCGTGTCGGGCAGTGTCGTCGCGGGCCGCAGGAAGTCCGACACTAGCGGCACGGCGGTGACGTCGCTGGTGGTGGTCGTGGCGTTCAGCTCGATGATCTCGGCGACCGGGCGGGGCAGCGGGACCGCGGTGGTCGTGGCGTCGTGCGACGCGCTCGCCAGCAGGTTGCCCTGGGCCAGCCGCACGCCGAGCCGGTTGAGGCAGAGCAGCTGGTCCTCGCTGTCCACGCCGACCGCGGCGAGCCGGATGCCGGTGCGCGAGCAGTAGTGGGCCAGGCTCTCGACCACGGCCAGGCTGGGCGCGTCGTCGGGCAGCCCGCCGATCAGGTGGGCGTCGAGCTTGATCAGGTCGGGGCCGACGTCGGCCAGCAGCGACAGCGGCAGGTCCCCGTCGCCGACGGCGTCGAAGGCGATGCGGTACCCCGCGTCGCGCAGCTGGGCGAGGCCGCGGATCAGCTCGGCGCGGTGCACGCGGCTGAACGGCGGGGTGATCTCCAGGACGACCTCGGTGGTCGCCCGGCCGGTCTGGCCCAGCGGCAGCCGCATCGTCGCGATCAGCTCGTCGGCACGGGCGGCGGTGGCGGCGACGAGGTTGATGTGCAGCGGCACGGTGCGGTCGTGGTGGCCCGCGGCGGCCACGGCCCGAGCCGCCAGCGCGATATCCGTTTCGACGAGCCGTCCCGCTTTTCCGGCTTGGCGCAGCAGGTCGTAAATACCGCCGGAGCCCGGTCGCGCGAGGGCTTCGATGGCGACGGCTTCGCCGGTTCGGGTACTGAGCAACGGCTGAAACACGAAGCTGACGTCCTGAACCACGGTCACGGGCCGATTCTGCCTGCTACCGGCCGGTCCGTGACGGTTCGTCACCAGCTGTTCATACGCCTGTGGTCTGGCTCACGGCTGCCGGGTAAGCAATTGTCACACAGCAGCACCAGGACGTTACCCAAAAGGATTAGCGGGGATATCCAGCACCGCTGATGGAAATTGTTACCGCAATATTAGTATTGTTTTGCGAATTCCCCACGACGCGGTGCGGAACACCGCCGCCATCGCCGCCGCGGTCCCGGGGACGTCCTCGCGGCCGGTGAGGTAGGCGTCGCGCACGTCCGACGGCAACGTGAAGAACGACGAGAAGAACTCGGGGTGACGGTCGGCGGGCAGCGCGAGCAGGGTCCGCAGTCCCCGGGTGCGCAGCCGGTGGACGGTCCGCGCCCGCGGCGACCAGATCACCCGGCGTGCGGCGCTCGCGGCCTGGCCGCGCGGGGTGTCGGCGATGGCCGCCGCGACCCTGGGGGCCATGGCGAACGCGTCGCCAAGGCTGTAGCCGGTCGCCGGATGGACCATGCCCGCCGCGGCGCCGAAGGCGACGGCGTTCCCGCGCCACGACGGCGGCACGTCCAGCGCGAACCGGACCCACTCGACCGGGCCGGTCAGGTCGACGCCGCGGCGGGCGAGCCGGTTCCGCAGGACATCGCGCGACACGCCTGGCCGTGCGGCAAGGCTCGTCTCCTCCAGCAGCACCCGGCCGTCGGGCAGCGGAACCGCGTAGAGGAACGTCGCCAGTCCGTCGCTGGTCGACCAGTTGTCCATGAACACGGCCTCGCCCGGTGCCACGAACGGCGCGGCGGCCTGCGCCGGGACGATCACCCCGAACGCGGTCTGCTCGGCACACGGGCCGGTCAGCGGCCCACCGGACAGCACCCGCCGGGCACCGGAGGCGTCGACCACGACCGCGCAGGCGATCCGGGTTCCGTCATTCAGCGAGACGGTGACGCCGTGCGGCCCGTGGTCGGCCGCGATCACTCGACTGGTCACCACGGTGACGCCGCGGCGGAAGCCCGCGAGGACCACGTCGTTGCGCAGCACGCAGTAGGCCCGATCGAGCGGCCTGCCGCCCGCGTGGACCGCCCGCGCGGTGATGAACGAGCCCGCGGGCAGCGAAGCGCACTGGTCGTGCCAGAGTCCGTAGGTCGCGGGCCACGGCGCGAACGGCGCCGGATCGATGAGCGTTGTGTCCAGGCCCGCCCGCGCGCATTGGTGGGCGAGCGCCCATCCGGCGGGCCCCGCGCCCGCGACCACGACATCCACACCCCAATCCCATCACGCCCAGAGCCTGCGGGCCGGTTACCACTAATCTCACGGCATGCCCGATCACCTTCGCCAGCGCGAGTCCCGGCGTGACGCCGCCGCCGGGCCGGTCGACCTCGCCGCGACTCCGTTCCGCGGTGATCGGGACCGGATCGTGGCCTCCCCATTCTTCGCGCGGCTGGGTGGCGTGACGCAGGTGGTGAGCGCGGCGGGCTCCGGGCTGCTGCACAACCGCCTCACCCACAGCCTCAAGGTCGCCCAGGTGGCCAGGGCGATCGCCGAGCGGCTGATCTCCGACCCGGCGCTCGCCCCGCTGCTCGACGACCTCGGCGGCTGCGATCCCGACGTGGTGGAGGCCGCCGCGGTGGCCCACGACCTCGGCCACCCGCCGTTCGGCCATCTCGGCGAGCAGGTGCTCGACCGGCTGGCGCGGCACCGTTTCGGCCTGCCGGACGGGTTCGAGGGCAACGCGCAGAGCTTCCGGATCATCACGACCACCGACACCCGCGGCCCACGCGCCGCCGGTCTCGACCTCACCGCGGCCGTGCGCGCGGCGACCCTCAAATACCCGTGGACCCGCCTGACCTACCCGACGCCGCACCCGAGGCACATGGCCGACCCGCCCCGCGGTGCCGCCGAGCCGCGCGACGCGCCGGGCACCGGGTCGAGCAAGTTCTCCGCCTACGTCACCGAGATCGACGACGTGATCCAGTGCCGCGCGTCCTTCGACAAGCGGGTCGACCCGTGGCAGCAGACGGTCGAGTCGTCGGTCATGGACAACGCCGACGACATCGCCTACGCGATCCACGACCTTGAGGACTTCCACCGGGTCGGCGTGCTCCAGCACGCGCCGGTGTCGGCCGAACTCGGGCAGTGGGAGACCGACCGCGCCGAGTTCGCCGCGCTGGACGACGCGGAACTGGCCGCGTGGCACCGCAAGCCCGGCCAGTCGCTGGAGACCCTGCGCAGGCGGCTGCACGCCCGCGACTCGTGGATCGTCGACGACGAGGTCTTCGCCGCGGCGGTGTCGCGGGTCCGCGCGGAACTCGTGGACGACCTGCTGTCGGTGCCGTTCGACGGCTCGGTGGCCGCCGAGCAGGCCTTCGGCCGGTTCTCGTCCGGCTGGACCGCGCGCCTGGTCGCCGGGGTGCATGTGCTGGCCGACCCGCCGACCCGGTCCGGGCATGTGCTGCTCGGCCGCGAGCAGTGGCACGAGGTGCAGGTCCTCAAGTTCGTCCACCGCCGGTTCGTGCTGCTGCGCCCCGATCTCGCGCTCTACCAGCGCGGACAGGCCCGGCTGCTGACGTGGCTGGTGGAGGCACTCGAGCAGTGGCTGTCGGACCCATACGAGGCCGACCGGCTCCCGCGCAGGCTGCACGACCTGGTCGAACTGGCCAACGCCGAGTACACGGCCTTGTCCAAGAGCAGCCCGGAGACGCTGATCGGCGCGACGGGGGAGACCCCGCCCGGCGGGGTGATCGCCCTGGCCCGCGGCCGCGCGGTGATCGACTTCGTCGCCTCCCTGACCGACGGCCAGGCCGCCGCGCTGCTCGAGGCGCTGTCCGGCCGCACCGGCCAGTCCTGGTCCGACGCGTTCGTTCTCTGATGGGCAAGGCGCGCGCGGTAGCGGGCGGCGGCCGTGCCGTGGAGGTGCCCGCCGAGCGCGTCGTTGGCTGGTTCGAGCGGTTCGGTGCCCGCCACGAGGGGATCACGCGCACGGTGATCACGCCGGAGACGGTGCTCGTCGAGGCGGGCGACGGCGCGACCGCGACGGTTTCCGTGCCCTACGCGCCGATCGAGGACGTGGGGGAGTGGGCGACGCTCAACGTCGACGGACTGATCGCGCACCTTGAGCGGCCGCGTCAGGTCGGCCTGCTGCTGGTCCGGCTGGGCGGCCACAGCGTCGGCGTCGCCTCGGCGGGCAAAGTCGTGGTGTCGCGCACCGACCGCCACCTCGTGCACGGGCGCAGCGCGGCGGGCGGCTGGTCGCAGCAGCGCTTCGCGCGCCGCCGCGAAGGCCAGGCACGGCACGCGCTGGAGGCCGCGGCGAAGGACGTCGCCGAGGTCCTCGGGTCGCGAGTGGGCACCCTCGACGCGGTCGTACTGGGCGGTGATCAGCGCGCGCTCGACACGCTGCGGGCCGAGCGCGCTCTCGCGCCGGTGTTCGCGCTGGCCGAACCGCGGGTGCTCGACGTTCCGGAGCCGCGCCGGACCGTACTCGACGACGCGGCGACGCGGGCGTTCTCGATCGAGATCGTCGTCAGGGACAGCTGAGTATTCCCAGGTCACGCACAGGCCAGTCACAGGATCGCGGCGGAGTGTGGGTGTTATGAGTGAGACACCTCCGTCCGGCCCGCAGGACCGACCAGTGCCCGCCGAGCCCTCGGCGGACCCGCCCCCGCAGGCAGCCACCCCGCAATCCACAGCCCCACTGGAGACCCCACAGCCGACGCCGCAGCCTGCCGCGACAGCGGCGGAGGCCCCGCCGGTCGCGCCCCCGGCCCAGCCGGTGGCCACCCCCGCGGTGCTCGCCCGGCCGAAGCGCTCGGTGAGCC
>DATLIA010000251.1:0-2226 GCA_035540215.1 Actinokineospora sp.
GCGGATCGGCTATCAAGTCGTGTTCCCCGCCGGGCAGACCTGCTGCGGCCAGATGCACTTCAACACCGGCTACCAGCGCGAATGCGTTCCGTTGGCGCGCGGGTTCGTCGACAAGTTCGAGAACGTCGACGTCGTGGTGGCCCCCTCGGCGTCGTGTGTCGCGATGGTGCGGGAGTTCTACGGCCGGGTCGCCGAGGTCTCCGGTGACCCTGGTCTGGCCGCCGCGGTGGCGCGGACGGTGCCCAAGGTCTACGAGTTCACCGAGTTCCTGGTCGACGTGGCCAAGGTGACCGACGTTGGCGCGTCGTTCCCGCACAAGGTCACCTACCACCCGACCTGCCATGGCCTGCGGATGCTTGGCCTGGCGGAGCGGCCGGTGACGCTGCTGAAGGCGGTGCGCGGCCTGCGGTTGGTCGACCTGCCCGCGGCGAACGAGTGTTGTGGGTTCGGTGGGACGTTCGCGTTGAAGAACTCCGATGTGTCGGTGGCGATGGGTGCGGACAAGGTGAGCCGCGTGCTCAGCACGGGTGCCGAGGTGCTGACCGCGGCCGACAACTCGTGTCTGTTGCACGTCGGCGGTCTGCTGTCGCGGGCCCGCAGTGGTGTTCGGGTCATGCACCTGGCCGAGATTCTGGCGCAGGAGGCGACAGCGTGAGCGGCACATGGCTCGGCATGCCGCCGTTCCCGACGGCGGCTCGCGAGGCTGTCCGGGACAGCCAGTTGCGGGTGAACCTGCGCGACGCGACCGCGACGATCCGGGGCAAGCGCGCCGCGGTCGTGGCCGAACGCGCGGACTGGGAGCAGTTGCGTCGCGCGGGTAAGGAAATCAAGGACCGCACGCTGCGTTCGCTGGACACCTATCTGGTCGAGTTGGAGCGCAATGTCGTCGCGGCCGGTGGCGTGGTGCATTGGGCGCGCGACGCCGACGAGGCCAACCGGATCGTCGTCGATTTGGTGCGCGCGGAGGGCGCCGACGAGGTGGTGAAGGTCAAGTCGATGGCGACCCAGGAGATCGGCCTCAACGAGGCACTCGAGGAAGCCGGGATCACCGCCCTGGAGACGGACCTGGCCGAGCTGATCGTCCAGTTGGGACACGACAAGCCCTCGCACATCCTGGTCCCGGCGATCCATAAGAACCGGGCGCAGGTGCGGGAGATCTTCCTCGCCGAGATGCCCGGCGTCGCCCCGGATCTGACCGATGACCCGGCCGCGCTGGCGGGGGCGGCGCGTGAGCATTTGCGGCGCAAGTTCCTCACCGCGAAGGTCGCCGTGTCCGGCGCGAACTTCGCCGTCGCCGAGTCGGGTGCGCTCGTCGTGGTCGAGTCCGAGGGCAACGGGCGGATGTGTCTGACGCTGCCGGAGACGCTGATCAGCGTGGTCGGTATCGAGAAGATCGTGCCGACCTGGCGTGACCTGGAGGTCATGCTGCAGCTGCTGCCCCGGTCGTCGACGGGTGAGCGGATGAACCCGTACACGTCGACCTGGCGTGGGGTCACCCCGGACGACGGCCCGCAGCGCTTCCACCTTGTCTTGTTGGACAACGGCCGCACCGACGCCCTGGCCGACGACATCGGACGCCAGGCGCTGCGCTGTATCCGCTGCTCGGCCTGCCTGAACGTGTGCCCGGTCTATGAACGCACCGGCGGGCATGCCTATGGGTCGGTGTATCCGGGGCCGATCGGGGCGATCCTGACCCCGCAGTTGCGGGGGATCACCGCCGACGCGGTGTCCCCGACGCTGCCGTTCGCCTCGACGCTGTGTGGCGCCTGTTATGAGGCGTGTCCGGTGATGATCGACATTCCGCAGGCGCTGGTACACCTGCGGGCCAAGGCTGTTGATGCGAAACGCGGTAAACCGTCGGCGGAGCGGATGGCGATGAAAATCGCCGGTTGGGTGTTCGCCAAATCCGGCCGCCTCGCGCTGGCGCAACGCCTGGGCGCGGTCGGGGCGAAGCTGGTGAGCAGGCGAGGTCGGATTCGCAGGCTGCCTGGGCCGCTGGCCGGGTGGACCGACGCGCGTGATCTGCAGGCGCCGCCGAAGGAGTCGTTCCGGTTGTGGTGGAAGCGAAATCGGGGGGAATCATGAACGCCCGCGACGACATCCTGGCCCGCGTCCGCGCCGCCCTGCTCGACGCCCCCCAGGCCGCCGAGATCTCACGGGACTACGAGCTGAGCCTGCCCGGGGTGGACCTGGTCGAGCTGTTCGCCGAACGGGTCGACGACTACC
>DATLIA010000252.1:0-37379 GCA_035540215.1 Actinokineospora sp.
CCGGACCCGGCAGATCGGCGCGGCGGGCGTCGAGCGGGTGTTCAACACCCTGCACCCGGACGTGCGCTGGTCGAGCCCGGTCCTGGAGATCGCGGACCAGTCCGACGATGAGGTGGACCTCGGCGGACGCGGGCTGATCCTGCCGTTCTACACGTGGAACCTCGCCGGGTACCAGTTCGGTCACGGGCCGAGCGGGAACGGCGTTCGGCACACCTTTGGCGGGCTCACCGACGCCGCGTTCGGGCTGATTCCACTGCTGGAGGCCCGGCGGGACACGGGCTGGCCGTTCTGATCAGATGAAATAGGGAACGGCCCCGGAGCTGGGGGTCCGCCGGGGCCGTTCTCCCACTGCATCGCCGGTGGTCGCCGTTCGTTTCATTCTGGTTCAGGTAATCTTGTCACGTCCTGTGTGGACACCTGGTGACCTGCGCGTCAAACAAACTTCGACGCATGGTCGGTGAGATCGTCTACCGTCGATGTCATGGCTACATTGGTGACGTTCCACGCCCACCCCGACGACGAGTGCATCTCGACCGGGGGTGTCATGCGCAAGGCCGCTGATGAAGGGCACCGGGTCGTGTTGGTGGTGGCGACCCGCGGTGAGATGGGTGAGGTGGCCGACGGCTTCCTCGATGACGGTGAAGAGCTCTGGCAGCGGCGGGTCGAGGAGACCAAGGCCGCCGCCGAGATCCTTGGTGTGCAGCGGGTCGAGTTCCTCGGCTACAAGGACAGCGGGATGATCGGGGAGCCGTCCAACGACGCCCCCGGGTCCTTCTGGACCGCGAGTGTCGACGAGGCCGCCGACCGGCTGGCGAAGATCCTGGCCGACGAGCAGGCCGACGTGCTGACCATCTACGACGACAACGGTGGCTATGGCCACCCCGATCACATCCAGGTCCACCGCGTCGGTGTCCGGGCCGCCGAGTTGGCGGGCACGGAGCGTGTCTATCAGGCGACGATGAACCGGGACCAGATCCGCCGTCAGCAGCAGCAGGCGGTCGAGGAGGGGCAGGCCGAGTTCGGGCCGCCGGAGGACATGGAGATCGGCAAGCCGGAGGCCGAGATCACCGCCGCGGTCGACGTGACGCCCTACCTCAAGCACAAGCGGGCGGCGATGCGGGCGCACGCGAGCCAGATCTCCGAGGAGTCCTTCTTCCTGGCCATGCCGGATGAGATCTTCGCCATGGCTTTCGGCACGGAATGGTTCATTCGCCAGGGCCACGGCCCCGGCATCACCGAGACCGACCTGGTGCCGACAACAGCCTGAGTGACCTGCACCTTCGCCGCTCGTTGTGGTACACCAGAGATCCCACGCGAGGCAGGAGGGCCGCCATGGTCGACGATCGGCGTGCCCTCCCCTCCGGGAACGGTCATGAGCCCGACTTCGTCGACCGGGCGGGCCGAACCCTCGGGTGGCTGTACCGCAGCGGGTGGCAGGTGGCCCGCCGACTGCCCGGCGGCGAGCTGGCCGAGCGGCAGGTGCAGAAGGTCGAGGCGGCCTTCGCCACCGAGGTGCGCAAGCACATCGACGACGCCGTGGAGCCGTCGACTTCGTTGATCGAGGCGCCGCGGCGGGCGGCGGAGCCGATGCGGCTGGCGATGGCCGAGCTGCTTGAGCGTTCCGTCACCGACAGCAAGGACGCGGCGCGCGACCACTACTTCGAGTCCGTCCTTCGGCAGTTGCTGCCCGACGAGGCCCGCATCGTCTCCGCGTTGTCCGACGGCACCGTGTACCCGCTGATCCACCTGGCCGCGCGAACGTCGGTGGCGGGTGGGCAGCGGCTGGTGCTGGAGAACGCGTCGACCGTCGGGCGGAGCGCGGGGGTCATCCAGCCCGGACTCGTCCCGCTCTACGTCAGCCGGATCCTGCGGTTCGGCCTGGCCGAGGTTGGCGAGGAGGACACCTCCCTCGGCGTCTCCTACGAGATGGCGCTGACCGACGACCGGGTTCGCGACGCCGAGGCGCGGATCAAGGCCGGTGGCCGGTTCGGGCCCCGGATCATCCGCCTGACCTTGCGGATCTCGGAGCTGGGCGCCCAGTTCTGGGCCGTCTGTGACCCGAGCGCGCGCGCCGTGGCACTCGGTGAGCGCGCATGAACGCTTTCCTCCAGGACTTCCAGACCAACTGGCTCGTCTACGCGTCGATGCCGGTCATCGCGGCCCTGATCGGCTACGTCACCAAGCTCGTCGCCATCAAGATGATGTTCGAGCCGCTGGAGTTCGTCGGCAAGAAGCCGTTCTTCGGCTGGCAGGGAATTGTTCCGCGCCGCGCGGCACGGATGGCGAGCATCGCCTGCGACACGATGACCGACCGGCTCATCTCCGCAGGTGAGGTGATGGGCAGGCTCGACCCGGAACGCATCGTCAAGGAGATCGAGCAGCCGCTGCTCGACGGGGTCGAGGAGATCGCCGCCGAGATCGCCATGGAGTTCCAGCCGGGGCTCTGGGAGTCGACCCCGGAGGTGTGGCGGCGGCGGATCATCCGGCACGTGCAGGCCGAGGCGCCCAGGATCGTGACGTCGCTGCTGGAGACGATCAAGCACGACGTCGACGCGGTGTTCGACCTCAAGGACATGGTCGTCAGCAACCTGGTCAAGGACAAGGCGCTGCTGAATCGGATCTTCCGCGAGTCCGGGCACAAGGAGTTCCGGTTCATCGCCCGGTCCGGGATCGTGTTCGGCTTCGCCATCGGCCTGGTGCAGATGTTCGCGTGGGCGGCGCTGAAGAACCCGTGGGTAATGCCGATCTTCGGCGGGATCACCGGCTGGTTCAGCGACTGGCTGGCCCTGAAGATGATCTTCCGGCCGAAGAAGCCGACGAAGTACCTTGGGATCTTCGAATGGCAGGGCCTGTTCCTCAAGCGCCGCCAGGAGGTCGCCGCCGACTACGGCGCGCTGATCGCCAAGGAGATCATCACCCCGCGCAACGTCATCGAGGCGGTGTTGCACGGGCCGCTGTCCGACCGGCTGTTCGCGCTGGTCGCCCAGGAAGTCCAGACCGCGATGGACCGGCAGTCCGGGGTGGCCAGGCCGCTGGTCGTCATGGCGGTCGGCAGCGGGCGGTACCAGCAGGTGAAGAAGAGCATCGCGGAGAAGGTCATCGAGCGGCTGCCGGAGACGATGGCCTACATCGAGGACTACGCGGGCGACGCGATGGACATCCGCAACACCCTGGTCACCAAGATGCAGGAGATGACCGAGGAGGAGTTCGAGGGCCTGATCCGGCCCGCCTTCGAGCAGGACGAGTGGATCCTGATCGCCACCGGCGCCGTGCTCGGCTTCGCGGTCGGCGAGCTGCAGGTCATCCTGGTGGAGACACTCGCCCACTAGTACTAGCGTCTAGACCATGTCTTATGTCGCCGCCGAAGACCGCTATGAGCAGATCCCCTACCGGCGCTGCGGGCGCAGCGGGCTCAAGCTGCCCGCCGTCTCCCTCGGCCTCTGGCACAACTTCGGCGACGACCAGCCGCACGAGATCGGCCGGACCATCCTGCGCCGGGCGTTCGACCTCGGGGTGACCCACTTCGACCTCGCCAACAACTACGGCCCGCCCTACGGCTCGGCCGAGCGGAACTTCGGCCGGGCGCTGGAGCGCGACCTCGGCGCGTACCGCGACGAGCTGGTCATCTCCACCAAGGCCGGGTACGACATGTGGCCCGGCCCGTACGGCGAGTGGGGCTCCCGCAAGTACCTGCTGTCCTCTTTGGACCAGTCGCTGGGCAGGATGGGGCTGGACTACGTCGACATCTTCTACTCCCACCGCTTCGACCCGGACACCCCGCTGGAGGAGACGGTCGGCGCGCTGGCCACCGCCGTGCGGCAGGGCAAGGCGCTCTACGTGGGCGTCTCCTCGTATTCGCCGATCGCGACCAGGCAGGCCGCCGAGCTGCTGCGCGCCGAGGGCGTCCCGCTGCTGATCCACCAGCCGTCGTACTCGCTGTTCAACCGGTGGATCGAGGGCGACCTGCTCGACACCCTCGGCGAGCTGGGCGTCGGCTGCATCGCGTTCTCGCCGCTTGGCCAGGGCCTGCTCACCGACCGCTATCTGGACGGCGTCCCGCAGGGCTCGCGCGGCAGCAGGCCGTCCTCGCTCAGCCCGGAAATGCTGTCCGAGGAGAACCTGGCCAGGGTCCGCGGCCTCAACGACATCGCCCGACGCCGGGGGCAGACGCTGGCGCAGCTCGCGGTGGCGTGGGTGGTGCGCGACGAGCGGGTCACCTCGGCGCTGGTCGGCGCCAGCTCGGTCGAGCAGCTGGAGAGCACACTGCGCTCGGTCGACGGCCCGCCGTTCACCGACGACGAGCTCGCCGAGATCGACAAGTACGCCGTGGATTCCGGCATCGACCTGTGGGAAGCGTCGCGCAGCGCGGGCTGATTCCGAAAAGTTTCGAGAATCTCGGACGGCGATGTCGAGAACCTGTGGCCCGCTCCGTCCCTGGGGTGGATGCGGCCAGAATGGGTCGCACGAGCTTCGAGGAGAACACGATGGCGAAGTACCTGCTGCTCAAGCACTACCGTGGCGCGCCTGCTCCGGCCAACGACGTCTCAATGGACAAGTGGACGCCGGAGGAGATCTCGGCGCACATGCAGTACATGCGCGACTTCGCCGACCGGCTGGAGGGGACCGGCGAGTTCGTCGACGGTCAGGCGCTGGCCCCCGAGGGGACCTGGGTCCGGTATGACGGCGAGGGGCGTCCGCCGGTCACCGACGGGCCGTTCGCCGAGACCAAGGACCTGATCGCGGGCTGGATGGTGATCGACGTGGACACCTACGAGCGGGCCGTCGAGCTGGCCGGGGAGCTGTCGGCGGCCCCCGGGGCGGGCGGGAAGCCGATCCACGAGTGGCTCGAGCTGCGCCCGTTCTACGGCGTGTCGCCCACGATCACGGAATGACCGCGCCGATGGATGAGGCCCTGTTGCGGAGCCTCACGCCGGGCGTGCTCGGGATCCTCGTCCGCCGCGGAGCCGACTTCGCGGCGGCCGAGGACGCCGTGCAGGAAGCGCTGGTCAAGGCGCTCAGCGCGTGGCCTGCCGACCCGCCGCGGGACCCGAAGGGCTGGCTGGTCACCGTGGCCTGGAACCGGTTCCTCGACGCGGCCCGCGCGGACACCGCGCGCCGCCGCCGCGAGGACTCCATTGGGACGGAGCGAGGCTCGCCGAGCGACCATGTCACCGAGCCCGAACCTGTTTCCGCGGTGGACGACACGCTCCAGCTGTACTTCCTGTGCGCGCACCCGTCGCTGACGCCGTCGTCCGCGGTCGCGCTCACGCTGCGAGCCGTGGGCGGGCTGACCACCCGGCAGATCGCGCAGGCGTATCTGGTGCCGGAGGCGACCATGGCGCAGCGCATCAGCCGGGCCAAGCGCACCGTCTCCGGCGTGCGGTTCGACCAGCCCGGCGACGTCGCCACCGTGCTGCGCGTGCTGTACCTGGTCTTCAACGAGGGCTACTCCGGCGATGTCGACCTGGCCGCCGAGGCCATCCGGCTGACCCGGCAGCTGGCGGCCGCGATCGACCACCCCGAGGTCGCGGGGCTGCTCGCGCTGATGCTGCTGCACCACGCCCGGCGCGTGAGCCGGACCGCGTCGGACGGCAGCCTGGTGCCGCTCGCCGCGCAGGACCGGGGCCGGTGGGACACCGTGTCGATCGCCGAGGGCGTGGCGATCCTGCAGGCGGCGCTGGCCCGCGACCGGCTGGGCGAGTTCCAGGCCCAGGCCGCCATCGCCGCGTTGCACGCCGACGCGCCCAGCGCCGAGGAGACCGACTGGACGCAGATCGTGGAGTGGTACGACGAGCTCGCGCGCTTGACCGACAGCCCGGTCGTCCGCCTCAACCGCGCGGTGGCCGTCGGCGAGGCGGACGGACCGCACGCCGGGCTCGCCGCACTCGCGAAGCTGGACGACAGCCTGCCCCGCCACACCGCGGTCGCGGCCTACCTCCACGAACGCGCGGGCGACCCGGCGACAGCGGCGAAGCTGTACGCCGACGCGGCCCGCCAGGCACCCAACCTCGCCGAACGCGACCATCTGACCAGGCAGGCCGCCCGGCTCAATACGCAAAACCACTGACCCGGTAACACGTTCGCGCGGACGGTCTCAACCGTACTGTTGCCCTCCTCACGGGGGTTTCTGTGAATCGCCTGGTGACAGCGCCGTGCCGCGCCTGAGAGTTCGGTGCTTCCGAAATACCCCTGTTACGTTCCCTCAGCATGTCGGGGATAACAGAATGCGCGATCGGCCCGCCGTCCATCGCTGACGGGTCGTCGATGTGGACAATCGCGCGGGATTCCGCCGCGCTCGACCTCAATTCGTCATACGCCTATCTGCTCTGGTGCCGGGACTTCGCCGAGACCTCCGCCGTCGCGCGGGTCGACGGGCGGGTCGTCGGATTCGTCATCGGGTTCGTCCGGCCCGAGCGGCCGGACACGCTGGTGGTCTGGCAGATCGCCGTCGACAGTGCCCTGCGCGGCACCGGGATCGCCGGTAGGCTGCTTGATCACCTGCTGGACCGGCACGCCGACCAGCGGGTCCGGCATCTGGAAACCACCATCACAGCGGGCAACGCCCCGTCGATCGGCCTGTTCACCGCACTCGCCGCGCGCCACCAGGCGCGGCTGTCGCGCAGCGAACTGTTCCCAGCCGATCAGTTTCCCGACGAGCACGACGCCGAGGATCTGTACCGCATCGACTTCCCGCACAGGATGGAGTGCCGTGAGCGTTTTCGACAAGATCGAGTCCGAGGTTCGCAGCTATTGCCGCAGTTGGCCGGTGGTGTTTGACACCGCGGTCGGCAGCCGTATCGCCGACACCGACGGACGGTCTTACCTCGACTTCTTCGCGGGCGCCGGGGCACTGAATTACGGCCACAACAACCCGATTCTGAAGAGTGCCGTCATCGACTACCTGATGCGTGACGGCGTGACCCACTCGCTGGATATGCACACCGTGGCCAAGCGCGATTTCCTGGAGACCTTCGCCGAGGTCGTGCTCGGTCCGCGCGAGCTGGACTACAAGGTCATGTTCCCCGGCCCGGCGGGCGCCAACGCCGTCGAGGCGGCGCTGAAGCTGGCCCGCAAGGTGACCGGCCGCCAGTCGATCATCAACTTCACCAACGCCTTCCACGGCATGACCCTCGGCGCGCTGTCGGTCACCGGCAACTCGCTCAAACGCGGCGGCGCGGGCATCCCGCTCGTGCACGCCACCCCGATGCCCTTCGACAACTACCTCGACGGCCAGACCCCCGACTTCCTGCTGTTCGAGCGCCTGCTGGCCGACAGCGGCAGCGGCCTGAACGAGCCCGCCGCGGTGATCGTCGAGACCGTCCAGGGTGAGGGCGGGATCAACGTGGCCAGGGTCGAGTGGCTGCGCGCGCTGGCCGACCTGTGCAAGCGGCACGGCATCCTGCTGATCGTCGACGACGTGCAGATGGGCTGCGGCCGCACGGGCCCGTTCTTCAGCTTCGAGGTCGCCGGGATCAAACCGGACATCGTCTGCCTGTCGAAGTCGATCGGCGGGTTCGGGCTGCCGCTGGGCCTGACCCTGCTGCGGCCGGAACTCGACGTCTGGGAGCCGGGTGAGCACAACGGCACCTTCCGCGGCGTCAACCCGGCCTTCGTCGCCGCGACCACGGCCCTGCGGACCTACTGGACTGACGACACGCTGGAGAAGTCCACGCTGGCCAAGGGCGAGCAGATCGGCCGGGCGCTGTCGGAGCTGGCCCAGACCTATCCGGGCTTGCGCGCGACTGGCCGTGGCCTGGCCAGAGGACTGCGGTTCCAAACGGGCGAGTTGGCCGGGCAGGTCTGCCGCACGGCGTTCGAGCGAGGCCTGCTGATGGAGACCGCGGGCCCGGAAGGCGAGGTCGCCAAGGTGATGCCGCCGCTGACGGTCACCGACGCCGAGCTGGAGGAAGGCCTCGCGGTGATCGCCGGGGCGGTGCGGACGACGGTGGGAGACAGCCGATGATCGTGCGCTCGGTATACGACCTGACCGGCACCGACCGCGACGTGGTGACGCCGAACTGGCGCAGCAGGCGGATCGTCCTGGCCCAGGAGGGCGTGGGGTTCTCGGTGCACGAGACCACGCTGGAACCCGGCACGGTCAACGACTTCTGGTACGCCAACCACGTCGAGGCGGTGTTCGTCGTCGAAGGCGACGGCGAACTGCTGGACAAGGAGACCGGGCAGCTCCACCAGCTGGCCCCCGGCTCGCTCTACCTGCTCGACGGCCACGAGCGGCACCAGCTGCGGCCGCAGACGGCGATGCGCACGGTGTGCGTGTTCAACCCCGCGGTGACCGGGCGCGAGGTGCACGACGAGAACGGAACGTACCCACTGGGAGGACTGTCATGACGGCCACGCGGACCGAGGACCGCTACCGCACCAGGACCCGCCACCGGCTCGACCCGATCACCCGGCTCGAACCGACCGTCTGGTCCGGAGTGGACGGTCCGATCGACGCCGCGACGCTGGTCGGACACGACGGGCGGGGCTACTCGGTGCACGACGGCCTGCTTGGCGAGGCCGAGGTGAGCGCCTACCGCGAGGAACTGGCCAGGCTGGCGGCCGACGAGGACCTCAAGACCGACGAGCGGACGATCGTGGAGCCGCGGTCGCACGAGGTCCGGTCGATCTTCGAGGTGCACCGGATCAGCCCGCTGATCGCCGAGCTCATCGACGACCCCCGGGTGACCGACCGGGCCCGCCAGATCCTGGGCTCCGAGGTCTACGTCCACCAGAGCCGGGTCAACTACATGCCTGGCTTCCAGGGCAAGGGCTTCTACTGGCACTCCGACTTCGAGACCTGGCACGCCGAGGACGGGATGCCGAGTCCGCGCGCGGTCAGCATGTCCATCGCGCTGACGGACAACTACCCGTTCAACGGCGGGCTGATGGTCATGCCCGGCTCACAGCGCACGTTCATCCCGTGCGTCGGCGAGACGCCGGTCGAGCACTACAAGGCGTCGCTGTCGGCCCAGGAGATCGGCGTGCCCAGCCAGTCCGATCTCACGACCCTGGCGCACGCGTGCGGGATCGACCAGTTCACCGGGGCGGCGGGCACGGTGCTGATGTTCGACTCGAACCTGATGCACGGGTCGGGCAACAACATCACCCCGTTCCCGCGGTCGAACATCTTCATCGTGTTCAACAGCGTGCAGAACCTGCTTGTCGAGCCCTATGCCGCACCTGCCCCGCGGCCGGGGTTTATCGCAACCAGATTGTGATCATCCAAGCGCTGTCTGTTAGGTTGGGCAGCACCTCGCCGAACGTTGATCGAGAGCCCGCCGCGTCGCGCACGGGGTTGTGGCCCGGCGCGCTGTCGATCAACAGGTGAGGATCGGCCCCGCGCCGCCGACATCGGGAATCGGCTGCGCGGGGCCATCTATACGCCATTAGCGTGACACGACCGGACAAACCCCGGCGCGGTGCGGAATTGGCCCTAGGTTGTCTTGCAGCGCAAGGACGGCCCGTGGGGACGGGACCGTGAACCGGGGGGTGGCGCCTTGCTTTCAGCCGACGACGGACCGCGTTTCTGCGTCCTCGGACCGGTCGGGGTCGTGGTCGGCGAGCACCCGGTCGCGCTCGGCGGTCCCGGGTTGCGCGCACTGCTCGCGATCCTGTTGCTCGAACCCAACCAGTCGGTGCCGGTCGAGCGGATCGTCGACCTGCTGTGGGACCACGAGCCGCCCGCGACCGCACGCACGATTGTCCAGGGCTACGTCTCCCGCCTGCGCAAATGGCTGTCCGAAGTGGACACATCGGGGGCGACCTGGATCGAGACCAGCGGGTCGGGCTACCAGCTGGTCGTCGACGAGATGCGCGTCGACGTAGCGATCGCCCGGTACCTGCTCGCGGAGTCGCGCGGACAGGAGCCCGAGGTGCGCGCGTCGCTGCTGAGCCGGGCGCAGGCGCTGTGGCGCGGCCCGGAGCTCTCCGACATCGGCGGCCGGGTCCGCGCCCCTGAGCTGGGCGAACTGCGACTCGCGGTGATCGAGGCGCGCATCGACGCCGACCTCGAACTCGGCAGGCACGACCACGTCATCGGCGAGCTGGCCGCCCTGGTCGACACCCATCCGTTCCGCGAGCACCTGGTCGGCCAACTCGTCCTCGCGCTGTACCGCTGCGGCAGACGGGCCGCCGCCCTGGAGATCTACCAGCGCTTCGCCCACCGGGCCGCAGGCGAGCTGGGCCTGGATCCCGGTCCGGGCCTGCGCGAGCTGCACAGCCGCGTCCTGCGTGACGACACCGCGCTGCTGCGGGCCCGCCCCGAGTCGATGCTGACCCCGCGGATCGGGGTGCTCACGCCCGCGCAGCTGCCCGCGCCGCCGTCGGGATTCACCGGGCGCGAAGGGGAACTGGCCTGGCTGGACGGGGTGCGCGGCGAGGGGATCGCCGTGCTGGCGGGCCCGGCGGGCATCGGCAAGAGCGCGCTCGCGCTGCTGTGGGGCAGCCAGGTCGCGCGGGAGTTCACCCACGGCCAGCTCTATGTCTCCCTGCGCGGGTTCGATCCTCGGCATCCACCGGTGGCCCCGGCCGACGTGCTCGCCCGTTTCCTGCTCGCACTCGGTGTCGCCGCGCACGACATCCCCGCCGACCTCGCCGACCGGGCCGGGCTCTACCGGTCGCTGCTGGCCGACCGCAAGGTGTTGGTGCTGCTCGACGACGCCCGTGACTCCGACCAGGTCCGGCCGCTGCTGCCCGGCGCCGGGCGATCACTTGTGCTGGTCACGAGCCGACGGCGGCTCGACGGCCTGGTCACCCAGGGCGCCCGGCTGCGCGTGCTGCACACCCTGGCCGCCGACGCCGCGGTCCGGCTGATCGAGCACGCGGCGGGCCCGCCGATCGACGCCGACGACCGCGCGTACCGGGCCCGGCTGGCCCGGCTGTGCGGCTACCTGCCGCTGGCGCTGCGCATCGCGGGCGCCCGGCTCGCCGTCAGTCCACAGTGGTCGGTCGGGGACCTGGTCGCGGAGATGTCCGACGAGCGGACCCGGCTCGGCGCGCTGGACCTGGAGGACGCCGACACCAGCGTCCGCGCGGCCTTCGACGTCACGCACCGGGCGCTGGACCCGGCGCACGCGGACACCTTGCGCGCACTGGGTTCCTTCCCCGGACAGTGGGTGAGCCCTTACGCGGTGGCCGCGCTGTGCGGGACCGGGGTGATGGCGGCGCGGGCGCGATTGCGGGTGCTGGCGGGGACGTTCCTGGTCACCGTGCTGGACCGGGACATGTACGGCATGCACGACCTGGTCCGGCTCTACGCCAGGGAACTGGCGGGCGACGGTAGCGACCCGCTGCGGGCGGTGCTGCGGCACTATCTGCTCGTCGCCGACCTGTGCCGCAGACAGCTGCGGTCGGTCGACGACGACATCGACCCGCCGCGGGACCTGCCCGCGCCGGACATCGCCGACCGCGACAGCGCGCTGGACTGGTTCGAGCGGGAGTGGCCGAACCTGCTCGCCGTCCTCGCCGCGGGCGCCGACGCCGGGCTGCACGCCGAGGTGTGGCGGCTGGCCAGGGTGGCGGGCGACTTCCGCCGCGTCCGCTCCCGCCGCGACGACTGGGAGTGGCTGCTGGACCTGGGCCTCACCTCGGCCCGCGCCGCCGGGGAACCGCGCGGAGAGGTGCTGCTGCGGTTGACCCGCTGCGTGCTGCTGACCCGGTTCGGCGCGGAGAACGAGACGGTCGCCGACGCGACGACCGCGGTCGAACTGGCCGGGAAGGTCGGCGACCCGAAGCTGTCGGCGATGGCGCTGAACACCTTGGCGAGCGCCTGGTACGGGCAGAAGCGGTACCTGGCGGCGCTGGACGGCTACCAGCGGGCTCTGGTCGCTACCCGGTCGGCCGGTTACCGGCTGGGCGAGGCGAACCTGCGCAACAACATCGCGCAGGTCTACCTGAACCTGGGCAGGCCAGGCGAGGCGGTCGAGCCGCAGACGCTCGCGGTCAAGCTGTACCGGGAGATCGGTGATCTCGGTTTCGTCGGTCTCGCGCTGGCGAACCTCGCGGAGATCGAACACGAACTCGGCGAGTTCACCGAGGCCGCCGTCCACGCGCGGGAGGCGGTGTCGCTGGCCGAGGTGAACGGCCTGGCTCTGACTGAGGCTTTTGGCCGCGAGGTGCTGGCCCGTGTTCTGCGGGACACGGGCGACATCGCGGGTGCGCGGGCGGAGCTGACTGTCGCTGTCACTCGGTATCGGATGGCCCAGTCGCCCGCGGTCGACGCGGCACTGGCCGCACTGGCGTCGCTACCGCCAGTCGTTTAGCGGCGGTTTAGCTGACCCGTGTGGGTGAGTGGCAGGGTTCCCGTAGCGCGTTCGCGCGCTCAGTCGGGCGGCGATGGGGGTGCCGCCCGCGGTTCGGCCGGCCACCTTGGGGAGAGGGTGCCGGCCGGACGCATGTCAAGGGGGCTACACGTTCGCGGCGCGGTCGTCGCCTCGGTAGGGCTGGAGTGCCTGGTGTTTGGGGTGGAGGCCGTCGCCCATGGACTCGCCCATGATCTGGCGGCGGACCCAGGGGAGCAGGTGCGTCGTGGTCCAGGCCAGGTCGGCCTGCCGGGAGCGCAGCCACGGCTGCGGCTGCTCCGGCGGGAACGACTCCCGCCAGTCGCCCTTGGTCGGGACGTTGAGGGCTTCGGCGGCGCGCAGGGCGATCCGGCGGTGGCCCTCGCTGGAGAAGTGCAGGCGGTCGTCACACCAGGAGCGGCGGTCGTGCAGCGGGCTCATGGACCACAGGTCGACCAGGATCGCGCCGTGCCGCTCGGCGATGGCGTGCAGGTGGCCGTTGTAGATGGCGACCTTGCCGCGCACCCGGCGCAGCAGGGGCTGGACCTGCGGGTCGGGGCCGGTGAACATCAGCACCGTCGAACCCGCCTCGCGCAGCGCGGCGACCGCGTTCTCGAACAGGTTGGCCACGTCGTCGACGTCGCGGCCGGGGGTGATGAGGTCGTTGCCGCCGCCGCACAGGGTGACCAGGTCCGGGGCCGTCTCGACGGCGATGGGGACCTGTTCGTCGACTATCTCCTGCAGCATCTTCCCGCGCAGCGCCAGGTTCGCGTACTGGAAGCCCGGATTCAGCTCGGCCATCGTCGCGGCCAGGCGGTCCGCCCAGCCGACGTAGGAGCCGTCCGTTCCCTCGTCGCTCATCCCCTCGGTGAAGCTGTCTCCGATCGCGACCCAGCTCGCCCACCCGTGCACAGTCGCCTCCCTCCCCATGGCCGACCCGTTGCCCACCCCAACTAACCGCTCAGAATGCCGTGTCATTCCCGACTTACGCCACCGTCGGTTACCGGAGCGTAAGTTCTGTCACGCGTCGTGACCACTCATTTCCTGTGCGATATGGCTGGTTAGGGCTACCTAACCGAATCGGGGTACGGCAGGCTGTCAGCGTGGCCGCTTCCCCCGACACCCTCGCCGACCTTCTTGGCGGTCGCCGAGGTGCGGTCGACGCTACGGTGCCGCCGCTGGCGTTCCTAGTCGGCTGGCTCGTGTCGGGGCGTGAGATTGGCTGGGGCGCCGCCGCGGCCGTCGTCGCGGCCGCCGCGGTGAGCGGTTACCGGCTCGCGACAGGGGCAAAGGTGACCGCGGCGCTCGGCGGCCTGGCCGCCGTGATCGCCGCCGCGCTCGTAGTGGTCTACACCGGTCGCGCGGAGGACTTCTTCCTCGTGCGGCTGCTCGTCAACATCGCCAGCGGCCTGGCCTGGGCGCTGAGCATTCTGATCCGCTGGCCGCTGCTCGGCGTCGTCGTCGGCACCCTGCTCGGCCAGAAGACCCGCTGGCGCCGCGATCCCGACCTGCTGCGTGCCTACGGGCGGGCCAGCTGGGTGTGGGTCTTCGGTCAGTACACCGTGCGCGCCTTCGTGTTCGGCGCGCTCTGGCTCTCCGGCAACGTGGTCGCGCTGGGGGTGGCGCAGGTCGCCCTGTCCTGGCCTCTGGTGGCGTTCGTCGTCGCCGCCAGCGCCGTCGTCCTGCGCCGCTCCCTGCCCGCCGACCACCCTGGCCTACGGCACCCGCGCGCTTGACGGGTGCGGCGCCATCGGGCCGAACGCCTCGCGCGCGGCCAGCCAGGCCGCGCCCGCGACACCGTCCTTGGCCACCCGGACCTCGTGGTCGGACAGGAACTCCCGCAGCCTGCTGCCGACCGGGGTGTCCCCGCTGGCCACCGTCCCGACCAGCACGATCGGCCCGCCCGACCAGGCCGCCAGCGCCTGGTCGGCCAGGATCCGCGCGGCGTGGTCGATGATCTCGGCCGCGGCCGGGTCGTCGACGTGCGCGCTCACCAGCGGCGCGAACCGGGCGAGGTGGATCGGCGGGTCGGCGTTGACCGAGCGGATCAGGTGGTTGAACGGCGTGTTCGTCGGACCGACCGCCAGGTCGAGCACGGCGGCGGCCAGCGGGCCGAGTTCGCCGCCCGCCTGGATCTCGCGGACCGTGATCCGCACGGCCTCGCGGCCCAGCCAGAATGCCGAGCCCTCGTCGCCGAGCAGCCAGCCGAAACCGCCGACGGTCGCGGCGTGCCGGTGGTCCTCGATGCGCATGGCGATCGAGCCGGTGCCCGCGATCAGTACCGTGCCCGTCGGCTCGGGGGTCCCCGCGGCGAAGGCGACCTCGGCGTCGGTCATGACGTCGACCCGGTCGATCCCGGCCTCGGCCAGGGCCACCCGGAACACCTCGGCGACGGCGGGGTCGCTCAGCGCCGACGCGCCCGCCATACCCAGCACGCAGGTGAGTGCCGTGTTGGTGCCCAGCGCCGCGGCGACCGCCGTGCTGATGTTGGCCGCGGCGACCGCGGGCGGGTGCGAGTTGGGATTGCCCCCGCCCGCCTCACCCCGGCCGACGACTTCACCCGAGGCGGTGACAGCGATCGCGCGGGTAGCCGTCCCACCTGCGTCGATGCCCACGGCTACCTCGCCCAAGGGATCCTCCTTCATCATCACTACTCCGTTCGGAGTAGCATGGTCCATGCCCGCTCCGTTCAACCCCCTCGACGGAGCGGGCATCCCCTTGTCCGGCACCGCGCGGTCAGCGCGTGCGCGTGAGCTTGGACAGGCCGCGCGGCTGGTCGGGGTTGCGGCCCCTGGCCAGCGACAGCTCCAGCGCCAGCCGCTGCAGCGGCAGGATCTCCAGCACCGGCGCGATCTCCTCGGCGGTGGTCGGCAGCACGATCCGCGGCAGGTCCGCGGCGGCGGCCGATCCGACCGCGACGATATCCGCACCGCTCGCCCTGACCACGTCGAGCACCTCGGCCATCGCCGCTCCGCCCGCTCCCGCGCTGGTCACGGCCAGGACGGACGTGGTCGCGTCGAGCGCGGCGATCGGCCCGTGCAGCAGGTCGGCGCCGCTGTAGGCGCGCGCGGACAGGTAGCTGGTCTCGGCGAGTTTGAGCGCGGTCTCCATGGCGGTGGCCGAGGAGTAGCCGCGACCGGTGCACACGACCCGCTCGGCGAAGCGCAGCCGGGCCACGGCCGCCTCGACGCCCTCGGCGGCCAGAGCGGCCTCGGCGACCTCACCGATGCCCGCCGCGGCGGCCGCGTCGCCCCCGCGCACGGCGTCGACCAGCAAGTACAGGGTCAGCAGGGTGGCGGTGTAGGTCTTGGTGGCCGCGACGGCCAGCTCCGGGCCCGCGCCGATGTCGACGTTGAGCTCGGCGACCTCGGTCAGCGGGGAACCGGGGGTGTTGGTGACCGCGACGGTGAGCGCGCCGCGCGCGCGGGCGGCGGCGGTGGCCTCGACCAGGTCGGGCGAGCCGCCGCTCTGGCTGACGGCGATGTAGAGGACGTCGGTCAGGTCGGGCTCGGCCTTGTAGAGCGTGGTGGTCGACGCGGAGATCAGGCCCGCGGGCAGGCCGAGCAGCACCTCGGTGAGGTATTTGGCGTAGACCGCGGCGTGGTCGCTCGACCCGCGCGCGGCGAAAAGGACGAACCGCGGGCGGCGGGCCGCGATCGTCGCGGCCACCCCGACCAGGTCCGACCGCCGGTCGAACACCCCGGCGAGCACCCCGGGCTGCTGGTGGATCTCGGCGCGCATGGACTCGCCCGGCTGGGTGTGCGGCATCAGGTCCCTCTCTCCGTTAAGGTCTAGACCAATCGTAGAGATCGGACTTCATCGGGGCAATCCCACGGGTAGTGACGCGGGGAACCCCATGGACAGGGCATTCTGTATCCCGGGTGGACGAGCAGGGAGGACACCATGTTGGAGATGTCCGACGCCGATAGGCCGGACACAGTCGTTCGGGTGCAGCGCGAACCGAAGTACTGGGGGCTCAAGCGGCACCTGCTCGACCTGCTCGGCTCGCTGCCGCCGGGCTCGCCCATCCCGACGGAGCGGTCGCTGGCGACCGACTTCGACGTCTCGCGCACCACCGTGCGCCAAGCGCTCGCCGAGCTGACCGTCGAGGGCAGGCTGCTGCGGGTGCAGGGCAAGGGCACCTTCGCCGCCGAGCCCAAGGTCGCCCAGCGGCTGCAGCTGTCCTCCTACACCGAGGACATGCGCGCCCAGGGCCGCGAGCCGTCGTCGAAGCTGCTCGAGGTCGCCGAGATCCCGGCCGAGGTCGAGCTGGCCAGGCTGCTCGGGGTGCGGCCGGGCGCCAAGGTCCTGCGGCTGCACCGGCTGCGGCTGGCCGACGGCGAGCCGATGGCGCTGGAGTCCACCCACCTGCCGCTCGGCCGCTTCCGCGGCCTGCGCCGCTTCGTCGTCGACGGCGGCTCGCTCTACCAGGTGTTGCGCGACCGCTTCGGCGTCGAGATGGGCCACGCGGAGGAGACCATCGAGACCGCCCTGGCCGCGCCGCACGAGGCCGACCTGCTCGGCGCCGACGTCGGGATGCCGATGCTGCTGCTCTCGCGGCACTCGTTCGACGCCGACGAGAAGCCGGTGGAGTGGGTGCGCTCCCTCTACCGCGGCGACCGCTACAAGTTCGTGACGACGCTGAACCGGCCGTGATCACCGACGTGCGGTGGGGCACACCCGCGGCACACGGGGTGCTGGCCACGACGATCCTCGGCTCGGGCATGGCCATGCTCGACGGATCCGTGGTCAACGTGGCCCTGCCGCGCATCGGCGCCGAACTCGGCGCCTCGGTCGCCGGGCTGCAGTGGATCCTCGACGGCTATCTGCTGGCCCTGGCCTCGCTGATCCTGGTCGCGGGCGCGTTGGGCGACCGCTACGGCAGGCGTCGGGTGTTCCTGATCGGCGTCGTGTGGTTCGGCGCCGCGTCCGTCCTGTGCGGGCTGGCCGGGAGCACGGAGGTGCTGGTCGCGGCCAGGGTGCTGCAGGGCGTCGGCGGCGCGCTGCTGACGCCGGGGTCGCTGGCGATCCTGCAGTCGGTGTTCCACAAGGAGGACCGGGCCCGCGCGATCGGGTCGTGGTCGGGCCTTGGCGGCATCGCGGCGGCGGCCGGTCCGCTGGTCGGCGGCGTGCTCGTGCAGGTGTGGTCGTGGCGGCTGGCGTTCCTGATCAACGTGCCGGTCGCGGTGGTCTGCGTGTGGCTCGCGCTGAAGTACGTCCCGGAGACCCGCGACGAGGACGGCCACGGCCGCGTCGACCTGCTCGGCTCCGCCATGGGCGCGCTCGGCCTTGCCTGCGTGACGACCGCGCTGGTCGAGGCGCCGGTCCGCGGCGGCGACTGGCTGGTGCTGGGCGCCGCGACGGTGGGCGCGGTCATGCTCGCCGCGTTCGTGGTGCGGCAGCGCCGCGAGGCCGACCCGCTGGTGCCGCCCGCGCTGTTCAAGGACCGGACGTTCGTCATCTCCAACGCGCTGACGTTCGTGGTCTACGCCGCGCTGGGCGGCGTGCTGATGCTGATGGGCATGCAGCTGCAGATCTCGCTGGGGTACGCGCCGACGGCGGCGGGCATCGCCGGGGTCCCGATCACCATCGTGATGCTGCTGCTGTCGAGCCGGTTCGGCGCGCTGGCCTCCAAGTACGGGCCGCGCTGGTTCCTGGTCAGCGGTCCGCTGCTGGTCGCCGCGGCCATGTTGATGCTGATGCGGGTCGGCCCCGGCTCGACCTACGTCGGCTCGGTGCTGCCCGCCGTCACCGTGTTCGGGTTCGGGCTCGCCGTGGTGGTCGCGCCGGTCACCGCGACCGTGCTCGCCGCCGCGCCGGACCGCTACGCGGGCGTCGCCTCCGGGGTCAACAACGCCATCGCGCGGACCGGCGGCCTGCTAGCAGTCGCTGTTCTGCCCGCCGCGGCGGGCCTGACCGGCGCCGCGTACACCGATCCGACCGCGCTCACGTCGAGCTGGCGCACGGCCCTGGTGATCTGCGCGGCGCTGTGCGTCGTCGGCGGCCTGCTCGCGCTCGGGGTGCGGGGCAACGTCCTCGCCATCGAGGAACACGTCCCGGACAGCCCGCACCCCGGCGACTGCCTGCACTGCTCGGTGGACGCCCCACCCACACACGTCAAGCCTTAGAGCGCCAGTTCCCACATACGCTCTAAAGCAGCTCCGCCAGCAGGGTCTGGTCGACGTTGCCGCCGGACACCACAGCGACCGTCCGTCCGCGCGGCAGCTCGTCGGCGCGGTAGAGGTAGCCCGCGGTCGCCACCGCGCCGCTGGGCTCGGCCACCAGGTTCGACTTGTGCGCCAGGTCGGCGACGGTCGCCCGGATCTCGTCCTCGGACACCGTGACGATCCCGTCCACGAACGCCTTCTGGTGGGCGAAGGTCAGCGGTGACGGCTGCGAGCGCAGGCCGTCGGCGATAGTCCGGTTGCGGTCCTCGACCGACCACGACACCAGCTCACCGGCCGCCAGGCTGGCCGCCGTGTCCGCCGCCAGCTCGGGTTCGACCGCCCAGACCTGGGTCGCCGGGCGCAGCGCCTTGATCGCGGCCGCGACCCCGGAGATCAGTCCGCCGCCGCTGACCGGGACCAGCACCAGGTCGACGTCGGGCAGGTCCTCGATGATCTCCAGCCCGATGGTGCCCTGGCCCGCGATGACGTCCGGGTGGTCGAACGGCGGGATCAGCGCCGCGCCCTTGTCCTGGACGATCTCGTTCGCGACGACCTCGCGCTGACCCACGCCGCTGAGGATCACCTCGGCGCCGTGGGAGCGGGTCGCGTCGATCTTGACCTGCGGGGTGTCCTCCGGCACGACGATCCACGCCGGGGCGCCGAACAGCTTCGCCACGTAGGCCACGGCCTGGGCGTGGTTGCCGCTGGAGTAGGCCACGACACCGCGGGCGCGCTGCTCGTCGGTCAGCCGGGCGATCGCGTTGTACGCGCCGCGGATCTTGAACGCGCCGATCGGCTGGAGGTTCTCCGGCTTGAGCCAGAGTGGGCGGTCGGGGTCGGACCACAGGCAGGTCAGCAGGGGTGTGCGGGTGGCACCGCGCGCGATGCGGCCCGCGGCCGCGCGGATGTCGTCCAGAGTCACGAGGTTCACGGCACCAGTCTGCCGATCCGCCAGGCGAACGGGAATGTGAATAACTTGGACGGCCGTGCGTCCGGATGGGCCTATCACGGTGCGGAGTCGAGCCATACCGTCGGGTTATCGCCCGGAGTGCGACACGTGAGGGCACCGTGGGCGAGCCGCAACCCTGCGCGGCTCGCCCACACCAGGTCAGCCCCCGAGCGCGTCGACCAGCGCCTTCGCCGCGGCCTCCGGGTCATCGGCCTCGGTGATCGCCCGCACGACGACGATCCGCGTCGCGCCCGCCGCCAGCACCTCCGGCACTCGTGCGAGATCGATCCCGCCGATGGCGAACCACGGCCGTTCTGAGCTGGTCGCGCGGACCAGGTCGAGGCCGGGGGCCGGGCGGCCGGGCTTGGTGGGGGTCGGCCAGCACGGGCCGGTGCAGAAGTAGTCGACGCCGGGTTCGTTCGCGGCGGCTTCGGCCTGCTCGATGTCGTGGGTGGAGCGGCCGATCACGACGTCGTCGCCGAGGATCCGTCGGGCCTGGGCCACGGGGAGATCGTCCTGGCCGAGGTGCAGCACATCGGCGCCAGCGGCCAGTGCGATGTCGGCGCGGTCGTTGACCGAGAGCAGCGCGCCCCGTGCGGCGCAGACCTCGGACATGGCCGAAAGCGCTTTCAGCTCGGGTCCGGCTTCGAGGTTCTTGGCCCGCAGCTGCACGATGTCGACCCCGCCTGCCAGCGCCGCGTCGACGAACTCGGCGAGGTCGGGCCGGATGTCCGTGCACAGGTAGAGGCGCGCGTCGGAGAGCTTGGCGCGGATCTGGTCACCGTTGAGTCCTGGCATGAGACCCGACGTTAGCTCGCTCGGCCGCGGTGACGGTTTCGGGTGCCACGGGCACGCGACGCAGTCGTCGTGTTCGTGGTGCCTGAAACCGTCACCTGAAGGCGGCCGAGCCGCACGGCCGAAGGCCGTGCCATGATAGAGCCTGGTCGCACGGGAGTCCGTCGAAGCGGGCTGAGAGGGAGCTGTTTCGCTCCGACCGTCGAACCTGATCCGGGTCATGCCGGCGCAGGGAGCGTGGTGCGTGTGGTGAAAGACGTCAGTCGCGTCGCCGTCGTCGGCGGTGGCGTGATCGGGCTGTCCGTGGCGTGGGAACTGGGTGAAGCCGGGTACCGCGTCGTCTTGGTCGATCCCGAACCCGGTCGCGGTGCGTCGTGGGTGGCGGGTGGGATGCTCGCCCCGGTGACTGAGTCGTGGCCCGGTGAGGACGATGTCCTCGCGCTGGGCGCGGCGTCGCTGGACCTGTGGCCCGCGTTCGCCGAGCGCCTGCGTGCGGTGGGTGGCGATCCCGGGCTGCGTACGCACGGAACCCTCGCGCTGGCACTGGACTCCGCCGACGTCGGCACCTTGGCTGTCCTGGCCGAGTATCTATCCGCCCAGGGGCGAGACGTCGAGCGGCTGACTGGGCGGGAACTTCGTGCGCTGGAGCCCGGGTTGGGCCCGAGAGTCCGAAGTGGACTGAACGTTCCCGGGGATCTGGCCGTGGACAACCGGAGTCTCCTGATCGCGCTCCGTGATGCCTGTGACCGGGCCGGTGTGGGATTCCTTCCGGCCTCGGCGATCGCGGTTCGGCCGGGTGGGGTCGATCTTGGTGAATCCATTGTGGACTGTGACGTCGCCGTCATCGCCGCGGGAGCGTGGAGCCGGACGCTGCACCCGGCGCTGGAGGCGGTGACCAGGCCGGTCAAGGGGGAGATCCTGCGGCTGCGGGCCCGGCCGGGCGCGCTGCCGATCCCGACCAGGACGATCCGCGCGCAGGTCGAGTCGCGGCCGGTCTACCTGGTGCCCCGCGCGGACGGCGAACTCGTCATCGGGGCCACGCAGTACGAGGCCGGGTACGACACCGAGGTGACCGTCGGCGGTGTGCGCGACCTGCTGTCCGACGCCGAGCAGGTGCTGCCGGGCATCGCCGAGTACGCGCTGGCCGAGTGCGCCGCCGGGCTGCGCGCGGGCAGCCGGGACAACCTGCCGCTCGTCGGCTGGCTCGAACCGGGTGTGCTCGCCGCCACCGGCCACCACCGCAACGGTCTGCTGCTCGCCCCCGGGACCGCTGCCTCCGTCGTGGCCATGCTGCGTGACGGCGCCGAGCCCGACCCCGCCGCGGACCCCGCGCGGTTCCTGTCGATCCGTGGAAGGACGCGATGACGATCGAGGTCAACGGCTCACCGCGCGAGGTGGCCGACGGAACGACGGTCGCCGACCTGCTGGCCGCGATGGGCCTGCCCGCGAGCGGCATCGCGGTCGCGGTCGACGGCGAGGTCGTGCCCCGCGCCGACCACGTGCGGACCTCGGTGTCCGAGGGCGCTGTCGTGGAGATCCTGACCGCTGTGCAGGGAGGCTGACATGGACGACCCCTTCGTCATCGCCGACCGGGAGTACACCTCCCGCCTCATCACCGGCACCGGCGGCGCGGCCAACCTGGCCGTGCTCGAACGCGCGCTCGTCGCGTCCGGCACCGAACTGACCACGGTTTCGCTCCGCCGCGTCGACGCCGCGGGCGGCTCCGGGGTGCTGGAAGCGCTGCGGCGGCTGAAGATCGACCCGCTGCCCAACACCGCGGGCTGCCGCACCGCCGCCGAGGCCGTGCTGACCGCCCGCCTCGCCAGGGAGGCGCTGGGCACGAACTGGATCAAGCTGGAGGTCGTCGCCGACGACAAGACCCTGCTTCCCGACCCGATGGAACTGCTGGACGCCGCCACGACCCTGGTCGACGACGGGTTTGTCGTGCTTCCGTACACCAACGACGACCCCGTCCTGGCCCTGCGGCTGGAGGAGGCGGGCTGCGCCGCCGTCATGCCGCTGGGCTCGCCGATCGGCACCGGTCTCGGCATCCGAAACCCGCACAACATCGAGCTGATCGTGGCCCGAGCGGGCGTCCCGGTGATCCTCGACGCGGTGCCGATGCCCGCGTCGGACGCGGCCCTGGCCATGGAACTCGGCTGCTCAGCGGTACTGCTCGCCACCGCGGTGACCCGCGCGGCCGACCCGGAGAAAATGGCGACGGCGATGCGGTCGGCGGTCGTGGCGGGCAGGCTCGCCAGGCAGGCGGGCCGCATACCGCAGCGCTTCTGGGCCCAGGCATCCAGCCCTCCGCGATGAAGCCTTGGTGGCGCGCGGCACAATGAGGTATGACGACTTCGGACGGCGACCCCGCCACCGGTGACATCCCCGCGCGCCTCTACCTGGCGATCGGGCGGCTGTCCCGGTCGCTGCGCCGCTCCGGCAGCCCAGGCCTTGGCCACGGTTCGATCTCCGCACTGTCTACTTTGGTCAACTGCGGTGAGCTGCGGCTGGGCGACCTGGCGGGCAAGGAAGGCGTCGCCGCCCCCACGATGTCGCGCATCGTGGCGAGCCTGGTCGAGACCGGCCTCGCCCTGCGCGACCCCGACCCGGCCGACCGCCGCGCGTGGCTCGTCCGGGCCACCGAAGAAGGCGAACGGGTCGTGTCGGGCGTGCGGTCGACCCGCGTGCACGAACTCGGCCGCAGGCTGGAGCGGCTGTCGGCGGAGGACCAGGAGCGTCTGATCAACGCCATCCCAGTACTCGAAGCGTTGTTGGCCGAGGAGCATCGGCAGACCGGCGCCTAAGGGGCACCGGGACGGCGGTTGACCACGGTTGCCGACCAAACGTGCCGTTTGGTCGCTCGGTGACCAGGCTTAGAAATCCGGGGAGGCGGACAGTGGGGCTAGCACTAGTTCGCGGCTCGCTCGACCTTTAGCTCGGCGACTTCGGCCCGCAGCGCCCGGATCTCGTCCAGCAGCAGCTGGTCCGAGGCGGCCTGGGCGGCGGCGTTCTTCTCCTCGGCTTCCAGTACGTCCGAGGTCATCTCCTTCTCCATCCCGCTGACGACCACCGCGATGAACAGGTTCAACACCGCGAAGCTCGACACCAGGATGTAGACCACAAAGAAGATCCAGGCCATCGGCGCTTGCACCATCAGGTCCCGTGCGACATCAGGCCAAGCCTCGCCGGTCATGACCTGGAACAGGGTGAACAGGGTCGTGCCGAGGTCGCCGAAGTTGTCCGGCTGGAGGTCCCCGAACAGCTTGGTCGCCATCACGCCCGCGACGTAGAGCACCAGCCCGAGCAGCGCCACAACCGAGGCCATGCCGGGGATCGACGTCAGCAGACCACCGACCACGCGGCGCATCGCCGGGACCATGGAGACCAGCCGTAGGACGCGGAGCACGCGCAGGGCCCGCAGCACGGAGAACGGGCCGGTCGCCGGGATCACCGCGATACCGATGATCACCAGGTCGAACACGTTCCACGGGTCCTTGAAGAACCGCAGCCGGAACGCGAACAGCCGCAGCGCCAGCTCGATGACGAAGACGGCCAGCATCGTGCGATCGGCGAAGGCGAGCACCGAGCCGTAGTCCGCCATGATCGACGACGACGTCTCCAAACCGAGGGTCACCGCGTTGAGCAGGATCATCGCGATGATGAAGTGCTGGAACCTGCGGTGGGTGACGAGCTGTTCTACGCCGCTGCGAGTGATCACTGCGCTACTTTAGGGCGTCAGGAAACTTGCCGCGTCCGGAAGCCGCCACAGCGGCGACACCGGGCCGACGCCGCCGCCCAATGGGTAGGCCGCCTGGACGCTGCGGGTGATGAAGTCCTTGCCGAGGCGGACCGCGCTGACCACGTCATTTCCCTTGGCCAGGGCGGCGGTGATGCTCGACGCGAGCGTGTCGCCGCTGCCGTGGGTATCGGTGACGTCGTAGCGGGGGCCGACCAGTTCGATGAACTCCGCGCCGTCGTAGAGCAGGTCGAGGCATTCGGTGTCGTCGCGCATGTGGCCGCCCTTGACCAGTACCCACTTCGGGCCGAGGTCGAACAGCGCCTTCGCGGCGTCGCGCTGCTGGGCCCTGGTGTGGACGTCGATGCCGGTGATCAGCCGGACCTCGTCGAGGTTCGGCGTCACCAGGGTGGCCCGGGGGAACAGCAGCGACTTGATCGCGTCGAGCGCTTCGTCTGCCAGCAAAGGGTTTCCGTGCATCGACGCGGCCACCGGGTCGACCACCAGCGGGATCGACTGTCCGATATGGACTTTGTCGCAGGCCGCGGCCACCGCGGCGATGATCGCCGCGGTGGCCAGCATGCCGGTCTTCGCCGCCTGCACGCCGATGTCGGTGGCGACCGCCTCGATCTGGGCGGCCACCACCTCCGGCGGGACGGTGTGCACACCGGTGACACCCATCGAGTTCTGCACCGTCACCGCGGTCAGCGCGGTCATCCCGTGCACGCCGCAGGCGAAGAACGTCCGCAGGTCGGCCTGGATGCCCGCGCCGCCGCCGGAGTCGGAACCGGCGATAGTCAGGGTCCTCGGGGGTGTCGTCACTGTTCCCTACTTGTCCACGACGGGCAGGTAGACCTGCTTGCCCTGCTCGACGAACTCGTTGGACATGTCCGCCATGCCCGCCTCGATCGCCTCCACAGAGGACAGACCGTGTTCCTCGGCGTACTTGCGCACGTCCTGGGTGATCTTCATCGAGCAGAACTTCGGCCCGCACATCGAGCAGAAGTGCGCTGTCTTGGCGGGCTCGGCGGGCAGCGTCTCGTCGTGGTACGAGCGCGCGGTGTCCGGGTCGAGCGCCAGGTTGAACTGGTCCTGCCAGCGGAACTCGAAGCGCGCCTGGGAAAGCGCGTCGTCACGTTCCTGCGCGCGTGGGTGCCCCTTGGCCAGGTCGGCCGAGTGCGCGGCGATCTTGTAGGTGATCACGCCGACCTTGACGTCGTCGCGGTTGGGCAGGCCCAGGTGCTCCTTCGGCGTGACGTAGCAGAGCATCGCGGTGCCCAGCCAGCCGATCTGCGCGGCGCCGATGGCCGAGGTGATGTGGTCGTAGCCCGGCGCGATGTCCGTCGCGAGTGGACCGAGGGTGTAGAACGGCGCCTCGCCGCACAGTTCCTCTTCGAGGCGGACGTTCTCGGCGATCTTGTGCATCGGCACGTGGCCGGGGCCCTCGATCATCACCTGCACGTCCTTCGCGCGGGCGATGTGGGTCAGCTCGCCGAGCGAGCGCAGCTCGGCGAACTGGGCCTCGTCGTTGGCGTCGGCGATCGAGCCGGGACGCAGGCCGTCACCGAGGGAGAACGTGACGTCGTAGGTGCGCAGGATGTCGCAGAGTTCCTCGAAGTGCGTGTAGAGGAACGACTCCTTGTGGTGCGCCAGACACCACGCCGCCATGATCGACCCGCCGCGCGAGACGATGCCGGTGACGCGCTTGGCGGTGAGCGGCACGTAGCGCAGCAGCACGCCCGCGTGCACGGTCATGTAGTCCACGCCCTGCTCGCACTGTTCGAGCACGGTGTCGCGGTAGACCTCCCACGACAGCTTCGTCGGGTCGCCGTCGACCTTCTCCAGCGCCTGGTAGATCGGCACGGTGCCGATCGGCACCGGCGAGTTGCGCATGATCCACTCGCGGGTCTCGTGGATCCGCTTGCCGGTGGACAGGTCCATGATCGTGTCGGCGCCCCAGCGGGAGGCCCACACCATCTTGTCGACCTCGTCCTCGATCGACGACGACACGGCCGAGTTGCCGATGTTCGCGTTGATCTTGACAAGGAACTTCTTGCCGATGATCGCGGGCTCGGACTCCGGGTGGCACCGGTTGACCGGGATGACCGCGCGGCCGATGGCGACCTCGTCGCGCACGAACTCCGCGCTCAGGCCCTCACGCTCCGCGCAGTACCGCATCTCCTTGGTGATGATCCCGGCCTTGGCGTACGCCAGCTGGGTCACCGCGCCGTTGACCGGCTCGCGCTCGGCGACCCAGCTCTCCCGCAGCTTCGGCAGTCCACTGTGGACATCGATGACGGCGTTGTCGTCGGTGTACGGGCCAGAGGTGTCGTACAGGTCGACGTGCTCACCGTTGGTGAGGTCGACCCGCCGGATGGGGATCCGCAGGCCGTCGGCGGTCTCTCGGTAGACCTTGTGCGACCCGGAGATGGGACCGGTGGTCACGGTGGGCCGCACGGAGCGGTCGTCAAGAGCGGTCACGAAAATCCTCCCTACGCCGGCATTACCCGGTCAGGTTCATCGGTCGGCGGCGCCGGGTCCCAGGGAATGGACACCAGCCGCCCTCTCAGCCCGCCATAGCGCGAGCTCCCGCGGTGCGGTTTGCAGTTGTCTTTCGCACCCTAGCTAGCTCACGCGAAGAAGCCAACCGAGCCACTAGCCTGTTGACCATGGTGCAGCCGTACCCGCCGGGCGCCCGCCGCCTGGGCCGCCCCCACGCGGCCGTCCCCTGCCCGGCCTGCGGCGAGCTGGTGGGCCGGGGCTACCCGGCGTGCAAGTCGTGCACCGACCGGATCGACGCCTACTGGCTGGCCGACTGGGCCGCCCTGCTCGACACCGAGGGCGTGGTCGCCGGCGAGCCGGAGGAACGCGACCTCGTCGCCAGGGTGTTCGCCGCCGAGCCGGGGACCCACCCGTGGACCTGCACGGACTGGGCGATGCGGCTGACCGTGTGCCCGACCTGCCGGGCCGAACTCGGCACCGGCGACAGCGGCTGCCTGCGCTGCGCGGGCGCCGACCAGTCGCGCTGGGCGTGGGACTACGCGGCCATGCCGAACTCGATGACGCACAACGAGCACGTCCTGCGGGTCACCGTCGCGGGCCTGCGGGCGGCACACCGGCGCCGGGACAACCAGGTGGCCTACTGGCGGCTGTCGCTGCCGTTCCTGATCACCGGGGAGGCCGTCACGGCCGCCCAGGCGCAGCGGGTGCGGACGTACCTGCTGGCCGGTCGGACGGAGGAGCTGTCAGCGGGCGGCAGCTTCGCCGACATGGCCGCGCTCCCCGACTTACCCTGGCGAGCCCCCGCCTAGGCACTGTCCTGCGAGGACAGCGCCTAGGACTCCAACGCCAGCCGAATCCCGAGCGCGATCAGCACGGCCCCGGAGAACCGCTCCAGCCGCGTGCGGACCGTCGAGCGTCGCAGCCACCCCATGACCTTCCCGAGCAGCGCGATCACCATCAGGTACCAGACGGTGTCGATCACCACCCACAGCCCGGCCAGCGCCAGCAACACCCACCGGGGCGCGTCCGGGGTGACGAACTGGGGCAGGAACGAGATGGCGAACACGGCGAGCTTCGGGTTGGCCAGGTTGACGAGTAGACCCGCGCGGAAGCCGGAACCGCTGGTCGGGACGTCGTCAGCGGTGTGGTCGTGCCTGCCGAACAGCGCCTTGAGCCCGAACCAGACCAGCACGGCGACGCCGATGACGCGGAGGGCTTGGTAGGCGTATTCGGAGGCCACGAGCAGCACGGAGAGCCCGAGCCCGGCCGCCACCGCCCAGACGGCGACGCCGACCTCCATGCCCGCCATGGTCGCCAGCGCGCCCCGACGGCCACCGCGGATGGACTGCTTGAGCAGCATCGCGGTACCCACGCCCGGCACCATGGCCAGGACGAACGAGGCGAGCAGGAAGGCGAGGAAGCCGGACCAGGTCATGCGCCGAATGGTGCGACACCGGCCCGGCTGATCGCCATGTGTTTTCAGCGGGGTGTTGTTCGGAGGCGGTCAATCTCGTGCTGGACTTCGTCGGTCACCTGGGCACGCCCTTGCCGTGCGGCGCGCCGAGGAACTCGACACGGAATCCGCTGAGGTATTGCTCGCGATCGGCAAGGAAACGCTTCGTGTGCTCGCACTGTTCGTGCTGGTCGAACGCGTCCTTGTCGGCGTAGACCTCATAGAACAGCCGAGACAACGGCGCGTCCTCGATGGTGTGCACCGCGTAGACCAACGTGCCTGGTTCCTCGGCCGCGATTCGTGGTGTGAGGTCGGCGACCAACGCGTCGAAACCCACGCAAGCGGACTCGTCGCGGAGATCGAATCGGACGACGAGCGCCCACATGGCCTGCTCCGTTCGGTTCAGTCCTCGTCGTCGGCGAACGGGTCCTCGCTGGTGCTCGGGTCCCACGACAGGCCAGGCTTGCCCCACTGGTTGGCCTTCAGCATCCGCTTGGACTCGCGCAGGTTCCGGCCGACGAGCCGGTTGAGGTACAGCAGGCCGTCGAGGTGGTCGGTCTCGTGCTGCAGGCAGCGGGCGAAGAAGCCGGTGCCCTCGACCTCGATCGGCGCGCCGTCGACGTCCTGGCCGGTGACCTTCGCCCAGTCGGCGCGGCCCGTCGGGAAGGACTCGCCGGGGACCGAGAGGCAGCCCTCGAAGTCGTCGTCCGGGTCGGGCATGCCCTCGGGGACCGCCGAGGTCTCCAGTACCGGGTTGACGACCAAGCCGCGGTGGCGCACACCTTCGTCATCGGGGCAGTCGTAGACGAAGACCCGCAGAGCGACGCCGATCTGGTTGGCGGCGAGGCCGACGCCGTTGGCCGCCGCCATGGTCTCGAACATGTCTTCGACCAGGGTCTTGAGTTCGCCGTCGAAGCGGTCGACCGGCGTGGTCGGATTGTGCAGTACCGGGTCGCCGACGATCCGGATCGGGTGAACTGTCATATGGGCAGGGTAGTTATATGCCGGGTTGTCGGACGCGCCGTGTACATGACGATCACATCAGGTCGTGACGTGGTGTAATGGCGCCCGAGGATCACACCTGTGTGATTCCGGTGCGGGAGCACGGATTCGCCAGCGTGGACCCCCGAGGATCGCAAGAGGCGAAGGAGTCGGATGAACGCCGCTGAGGTGCCCGAGCTGCCCGAACCGCAGCCGAGCAGACCGAAGCACTCGGGTGGACTCAGTGACCGGGATCACGCCATGCTCGCCTTCGAGAAGCAGTGGTGGAAGGCGGCTGGCTCCAAGGAGCAGGCGATCCGGGAGATCTTCGACCTGTCGAGCACCCGCTACTACCAGATCCTCAACGAGCTGATCGAGAAGCCGGAAGCGCTGGCCGTGGAACCGATGCTGGTGAAGCGACTGCGCCGGATGCGGGGCACGCGGCTGACTGCCCGCTCCAGGAGCAGGTTGGGAATGGAACAGCGATGACCACAGATCCCTCGTCCGTCCGCACGGGCCGGGTCGCCGGTATCGCGCTCATCGGCGTGGCGGCGGTCGCCACGGTGATCGGCGTCATCACGTTGCTCGGCGGCAACGGCGACAGCGCGGCGAACCAGAACCCGTCGTCCGCGGCACCCGCGACGACCACCTCCGCCGAGGCGCCGAGCACAAGCACGTCGCAGGACCCCACGTCCGCCCCCGTCACCTCGAGCGCGGCGCCGACGACCACGACAGCGGCCCCCGCGCCGACGACGACCGCCGCGCCGACACCGGCACCCGCACCGTCCAATAAGGACCAGCCGGTGCGCGTCTACAACAACAGCCTGGAGACCGGGCTCGCGAAGAAGGCCGCTGAGGACCTGGCCGAACACGGCTGGCAGGTCGCCGAGACGTCGAACTACCCGCAGGGCATCATCCCGACGACGACGGTCTACTACCGGCCGGCTACCGCCGAGGAGACCGCGGCGCGGGAGCTGGCGCAGGCGTTCGGGATCCGCGTCGAGGAGCGGTTCGAGGGCCTCAAGCAGGCCAGCCCCGGACTGATCCTCATCGTGACCAAGGACTACCACTCGCCGTCGATCGACAAGTAGTCCGAAGCCGGGTGGTCTCGACCACCCGGCTTCGCCTTCTTACGCGCCGGAGCGGGTCTCGGCGTACGCCTCCAGGGCCGCGAGCTGGGCCGGGTCCAGCGACGGGCGGACCTTCTCCCGCGCCTTCGCGAGGTGGGCAGCGCTCACCTCGCTCGCGTCGAGGTTTTCCCGCATCGCGGTCAGCGCGGCCTCGCGGATGAGCGCGGCGCAGTCGGCCGCCGAATAGCCCTCAAGGTCCTTGGCGTACTCGTCCAGGTCGACGTCGGCGGACAGCGGGGTGTTGCGGGCCGTCGCCTTGAGGATGGCCGCGCGGGCATCAACGTCCGGCGGCGGCACATAGATGAGTCGTTCGAGCCTGCCAGGGCGGAGTAGCGCCGGATCGACCAGTTCAGGGCGGTTGGTCGCGCCGATCACCACGACATCGCGCAGCGGCTCGACGCCGTCGAGTTCCGTCAGCAGGGCGGCGACCACGCGGTCGGAGACCCCAGAGTCCGACGACTGGCCGCGCCGGGGTGCCAGGGCGTCGATCTCGTCGAGGAAGATCAGCGCGGGCGCGGCCTCGGCGGCGCGGCGGAACAGGTCGCGCACCGCGCGCTCGGACTCGCCGACCCATTTGTCCATGAGTTCGGCGCCCTTGACCGACAGGACGTTGAGTTGGCCCGTCCCGGCCATCGCGCGGACGAGGAACGTCTTGCCGCCGCCGGGCGGACCGTAGAGCAGCACACCGCGCGGCGGGGCGACGCCGAGGCGGGCGAAGGAATCCGGGTAGCGCAGCGGCCACAGGACGGCCTCGGTGAGCGCCTGCTTGGTCTCGATCATGTCGCCGACGTCGTCGAGGCTGATGCCGCCGGTGCGCAGGGTGTCCGACGCCGACATCGATGTCGGCCGCACGGTGTCGAGCGCGCCGAACAGGTCATCGGACTCGATGCGCGGCTCGCCGTCCTTGTGTCGCAGCGCGGCCCGGATCGCCGACTCGCGGCGCAGTGCGATCAGGTCGGCGGCGACGAAGCCCGGGGTGCGCTCCGCGACCGCGCCGAAGTCCACATCGGACACAACGGGGACGTCGCGGAACAGCACGCGAAGCAGCTCGGTGCGGGTCTTGCCGTCGGGCAGAGGCAGGCTGAGTTCTCGGTCGATCAGCTCGACGCCGCGCACTCGCGGGTCGATGGCCTCGGGGTGCGCGGTCGTGGCGACCAGGGCGACGCGGGGGATCTTGACCGCCGTGCGCAGCGAGTCCAGCACGACGGTGGCGACCGGCGGCGGCGTCGTCGCGGGGAGCAGGGCGTCGATGTCGGTGATCAGCAGGACCGCGGGCGTGCCCGCGTCGGCCTGCGCGCGGACCGCGGCGATGGCCTCGTCGACCCGGGCGGCTGTCGCGTTGGCCTCCAGGACCGCGGCCGTCGGGCCGGTCAGCTCGACCACGACGGCCTTCGCCGCGTGCGCGACCGCGCGGACCAGCGTCGACTTGCCGACGCCCTCCGGCCCGGTGACCAGCGCGCCGAGCTGACGGGCGGCGCCGAGCTTGGCCAGCAGCTCGGGACGGGTGAAGGCCAGCTCGAACCACTCACCCAGGGTGCGGGCGGCCTCGCCCGCGCCGACCAGGTCGGTGATCGGAACCGGTGGCTGCTCGGGCTCGGTGACGACCGCCGCGTCGGACACCACACCTGACTGGGTCGAGCGCGCGGCTTGGGTCGTCTGCGTGGATCCACCCGACGACTGGGTGGCGGGCTGCCGTTCGCCAGTGCGCGGACCGTCCCGCCAACCGACCACAGTGGACGGATGGACGGTGACCGCGCCGGGCGGGTCGGTCGCGGTGACGGTGAGCAGCTCGTTCGTCCAGGTTGTGCCGATCGCGCGGGACAGCTTGCCGCGCACGCCAGGGACATCGGCACCGGGCGGCGGGGACAGGTCCTGCGGCAGCAGCGACACGGCGTCGCCCACGGTCAGGACCTTGCCGATCAGGGCGAGCCGGACGGTCTGCGGGGTCAGCGAGGTCGCGGCCAGGCGGGAACCGGCGACGGTCACCGATCGGGCTGGGGCGACTTCGACGGGGGACACCACGACCTCGGCGCCCTCGGTGACACCGATGTTGGACATGGTGACGTCGTCGAGCAGGATCACCCCGGTCGGGCCAGTGGCCTCGGCGGCCAGTGCGGCGCTGACCCTGGCGCCGGTGAGCTGGACGGAGTCCCACTGGCGCAGCCCGAGGGCGTCGAGCACCTCACGGTGCAGTCGCACCACCCCCCGTCGGGTATCCAGCGCGGACGGGGTGAGCCGGGCGGTCAACGTGATCTGTGATCCCACATCGCCACCCTATTGGCTGGGGCGGGTTCGCGGCGGTCGACCAGCCCTGACGCGGCGGCGGCCAGTTTCGGCGGCGGGTGCCTGTTTGAGTGGTCCGCCTTGATTTGGGGACCCCTGAAAACTCAAACAGGCCGTTGGGCTTGGCCCGTCGCGTTTTGCTGTGGCTGGGTCAGGGCCGGTTCTCGCGGCGAAGTCCGGTCTTGCGCCACGAGCGGCGCCGGACTGGGCCTGCCAGCCTGGGCTCGGGGGTGATCGAGTGGTCGCGGTCGCCGTTGCGGCTGGGCAGGCGAACCGCGCGCCTGGCCGCACCCGCCACCTTGTGCAGCGGCACCGGCCGCAACCCAAGCCGTCGGGTCCCGTGCTCACGCTTGATCGCCCGACGCTCGCTCGGCGGGATGTCCCACGCCTCCGGATGCCTGGCCAGCCACTGCTTGCGCTGTGCCGCGTACGGGATGTGGATCAGGTAGATCACCAGGGCGATGGCCAGCGCGATCATCGGGTAGCTGATCACGGCGGCGGCCAGCAGGCCGACGCCGACCAGCAGTGGGGCGATGGCTCGAGGCGGCACCCTGACCGACTTCACCGACAGCGTCGGGATTCGGCTGATCAGCAGCGCCGCGACCGCGACGGTCCAGATCGCCACGACCCAGCGGGACTGCCACCAGGCGCCCTGGTCGCCGTACTCGATGGTGAGGATCAGCGGCAGCAGCGCCAGCAGCCCGCCCGCGGGGGCGGGCACGCCGACGAAGAACTCCTTGGCGTACGGCGGCTGTTCGGTGTCCTCGAGCAGCGTGTTGAACCGGGCCAGCCGCAGGATCATGCAGACCGCGAAGATCAGCGCGATCATCCAGCCGAACCGGTTGTTCGGGAACTTCCAGACGTAGATCACCAGTGCGGGCGCGACGCCGAAGGAGATCGCGTCGGCGAGCGAGTCCAGCTCGGCACCCATCTTGGAGGTGGCGTCGAGCAGGCGGGCGATTCGGCCGTCGAGGCTGTCGAGGATCGCCGCGACGCCGATCGCCGCGATCGTCGCCTCCAGCTGGCCGCGCAGGGCGAACTGGACCGCCGAGAGTCCCGCGCACATGGCCAGGACGGTGATCGCGTTGGGGAGCAGGCGCACTCCCGGTGAAGCCGGTGCCATCAGTGCCCCGCTGGCAGTTCGGCCAGCACGGTCTCGCCGCCGATCGTCCGCTGTCCGGCCTCGACCAGCACGCGGCTGCCCGCCGGGACGTAGAGGTCGACCCGGGAGCCGAAGCGGATCAGGCCGTAGGTCGCCCCCGCGGTGACCTTGTCGCCGTCGGCCACCTGGCAGATGATCCGGCGCGCCACCAGGCCCGCGATCTGCACGACGGCCAGGTCGTAGCCGTCCGCGGTGTGGATGTGCAGGCTGTTGCGCTCGTTGACCTCGCTGGCCTTGTCCAGGTCGGCGGAGAGGAACTCGCCAGCCTTGTGCACCGCGCGCATGACCTGGCCGGTCGCGGGGGAGCGCTGGACGTGCACGTCGAAGACCGACAGGAAGGTGCTGACCCGCAGCATCGGGGTGTCGCCCAGGCCGAGCTCGGCGGGCGGGACAGCCTCGATGACGTGCGAGACGGTGCCGTCGGCAGGCGCGACGGCGATCCCCGGGCGCTGCGGGGTGACCCGCTTCGGCTCGCGGAAGAACCACGCCAGCCAGGCGGTGAACACGCCCGCCAGGACACCGACGCGCCGGGAGAGCAGGCGGACCACCAGGGTCGCGCCGATGGCGCCGAATACGAACGGGCGGCCGCCGGGGTGGATCGGCGGGATGATGCTCTTCGTCAGCTCGATCGCGTGCTGCACGGGAGAAGAGGAAGGCTGCGACGGGTCGCTCATCAGGTGGCTGGTCCTCGCGAGTCGGCCGGATTTGCCCACACGCTACGCCTGCGGCGTTTCGGGCTGACTTTCAGCGTGAATCCCGGGGCATCCGACCAGTGCCTGCGCCCCCCGACGGCGCAGGACGCCGGTCGGATGCCCCGTTGTGGAGCCCGTCCATCCTACGCGGGGGCTCGCTGGGATCCAAGTGGCCCGTGAGTGATCGATTACTCAGTGTTGACGTTTTGAGCGGGATCCGCGCGCCGACGATCGTCCACTTGTCGGATCGTTGAAATGTAGGATCGTTCTACAATTCGACGATTCAGTCCAGGAGGATCAGGTCGACCTCGGCGCCCTCGGCCACCTCCGCCACCCCGACCGGCAGCTCGATCAGGCAGTTCGACGCGGCGAACGACGACAGCAGGTGCGACCCAGGCCCGCCGACCGGCACGACCTCCACCATCCCGTCGTCGTGGCGCCCCCTGCGGTACTGCGTCCGTCCCTCGGGCGACGACATCGCCGCTGTCGTGCGCGCCTTCGCCCGCGGTCGCAGCGTCGTGGCGTGGCCGAGCGCGCCGAGGATGGCCGGGCGGATGAACAGCTCGAAGGACAGCGCCGCGCTCACCGGGTTGCCCGGCAGGGTCAGCACGGGCAGGCCGTCGACCGCGCCGAAGCCCTGCGGCCCGCCCGGCTGGATCGACACCCGGACGAACTCCACGCCGTGCCCGGTCAGCGCGTCCTTGACCACCTCGTACGCCCCGGCGCTCACGCCGCCGGACGTGATCAGCAGGTCCGCCCCAGGCGCGTGCTCGGCGATCACCGCGCGGAACTTGTCCACGTCGTCGGGGACGAAGCGCAGGACGGTGGCGGTCCCGCCGATCTCCTGCACCGCCGCCGCGATCAGCACGCTGTTGGACTCGTAGATGTGCCCCGGCGGCAGCGGCTCGCCCGCCGCCACGAGTTCCGAGCCGGTGGACAGCACCAGGACCCGCGGCGGACGTCGCACCGGGAGGGTGCCCAGGCCCACAGCGGCGGCCAGCCCCAGCTGCGGTGGACCGAGCACGGTGCCCGCACGCAGGACGGTGTCGCCCGCGACCACGTCCTCACCGGTCCGTCGCACGTGCTTGCCCGTCGGGACAGTGGCGTTGACCAGCACGTTCTCCGTGCCCGCGTCGGTCAGCTCGACCTGGACGACCGCGTCGGCGCCGGGCGGCATCGGGGCGCCGGTCATGATCCGGTGGGCCGTGCCCGGGACAAGCGGTTGGACGTCGACCCGGCCCGCCGGGATGTCGTCGGCCACCGGGAGGGTGACCGGAGCGCTCGCCACATCGGCCGCGCGGACCGCGTAGCCGTCCATCGCCGAGTTGTCGAACGGCGGCAGCGACACCCCGGCGACCACGTCCTGAGCCAGTACGAGGCCGAGGCAGTCGGCGAGGGGCAGTGCGGTCACAGGCAGCGGGGGCAGGAGCGCGGCGACCTCGTCGCGGTACTCCTCAGCCGTATAAGCGCGTTTTGGCACTAGGCCATAGTGCCGTGTCCGCTACCCGTGCATGCCAAACTGCGGGGACAGGGCGGCCGCGGCGGGGCGGGCCGTCGTGGGTGGAAGAGGGGCTCCATGCAGGTCCGTACCAGGCATACGCCCGCGTTCGGCGTGGCCAGGCTGCTGCTGGCCCCGGGCGAGGCCGTCCAAGCCGACTACACCGCGCTGCTCGCGACCAGCTACGGCGTGCACGTCGACGAGCGGCGTGGCGGGCGGTCCAAGGTCCGGCCGACCGTGTTCACCGCGCCCGCCGAGGGCGGCTGGGTCGACGTCGCGCCCGGGCTGCCTGGCGAGGTCTACTCGCTCGACCTCGACGGCACCGCGGGCTGGTGTGTGACCCGCGGCGGCGGCCTGGCGGTCGCCAGCACCCTGCGCGTCGATCCGGGCTGGCCGGGCTTCCACGCCCTCTTCGGCGCCGAGCACGGGTTCCTCGAGCACGTCAGCGGAGCCGGGACGATCGTCCTGGCCTGCTACGGCGCGCTCGACATCGTGGCGCTGGAACCAGGTGAGGCGATCACGGTCGACCCGGCGAGCCTGCTGGCCTACACCGACGGCACCCAGTGCAGGCTGCGCGCGGTGAGCCAGTCCGCGCCGCAGTCGGTGCGCACGGGCGAGGGTCTGCTGCTCGACTTCGCCGGCCCCGGACGCCTGCTCACCCAGACCCGCACCGCCCGCGCCATGGCCGCCTGGCTCGCCCGCTGAGTGATCTCGCGGAACCGGACGCGAGCGCCATATGCAGGGCGTTAAGCTCCCTGCGTGTCGGAGGACCTCACTGGGCGTCGCCTAGGGCATTACCGCATCGACGGAGTGCTCGGTAAAGGCGGAATGAGTGTGATGTACCGGGCGACCGACATCAGACTCGGCCGCAAGGTGGCGCTGAAGGTCATCGCCGAGCATCTCACCGAGGACCCCGAGTTCCGTGAGCGCTTCGTCGACGAGGCTCGCAACACCTCCGCGATCGACCACGCCAACGTCGTGCCGCTCTACGACTTCGGCGAGGTCGACGGCCTGCTGTTCATCGCGATGCGGCTGGTCGAGGGCTCCGACCTGGCCTCGCTGATCAAGGGTGAGCCGCTGGCCCCGCAGCGGGCGATCAGCCTGCTCAGCCAGGTCGCCGAGGCACTGGACAACCTGCACGAGCGCGGGCTGGTCCACCTCGACGTCAAGCCCGCCAACGTGCTGGTCACCTCCCGCGAGTCCGCGACTGAGCACATCTACGTCGCCGACTTCGGCCTGACCAGGCGCGGGGCCACCGGCCACCGCACCCGCGGCGGCGACTTCCTCGGCTCGCCCACCTACGCCGCCCCCGAGCACCTGCGCGGCGAGCCGGTCGACGGCCGCACCGACGCGTACTCGCTGGCCTGTGTTCTGTTCGCCTGCCTTTCCGGCCGCCCGCCGTTCCAGGGGCAGGTGCCCGAGGTCATCCAGGGCCACCTGAACCGGGAGCCACCGGCGCTCACCGACTTCGTGTCCCTGCCGCCCGCGATCGACGACGTCATCCGGCGCGGCATGTCCAAGCAGCCCGGCCAGCGCTACCCGACCTGTCGGGAGCTGATCGCCGCCGCGCGCCAGGCGCTGACCGCGCCGCCGCGGCCGGTCGCGCAGCAGCAGCCGCGCCCGCAGCAGACGTTCCAGCAGTTCCCATCGCCCCAGCAGCAGGCCCCGCCCGCCACCCGCGTCGCGCCCCGGCCGATCCCGCAGCCCTCGCACGCCGACCCGGTCCGGCTGCGGCCCCCGGTGCCCG
>DATLIA010000253.1:0-24768 GCA_035540215.1 Actinokineospora sp.
CCTGGAAATTGGGTGCGCGCCGCCCATGTGGGCGGCGTAGCCGCACTGCGAATCTTCCGCCGTCATTCGGGCGCAATTGGACCGGGAACTACGGGTTCGGGGGATGAGTGTTGGGACCAATTGCCGGGGAATCCGGGAACCTAGTGGTGGCTGAGAAATTCGTCCGCCAGGCGGCTGCCACACCCGATGCGGTGGCGCTGATCTGGGCCGATCAACAGATCACCTACGGCGAACTGCACGCACTCGCCCGCGGTGCCCAGCAGGAGGTGGACCGGCTCGGCCTGATCGACGGCAAGCCGGTCGGCCTGGTGCTGGACAAGTCGCCGCGAGCCGTCGCGCTGATCATGGCGCTGCTGGGCGCTGGCCGGGCATTCCTGCTGCCGTCGCCCAAACTTCCCGCGCCGACGCTGGCCGCGCTGTTCGCCGCGGCCGACTGCGCGGCGGTGCTGTCCATCGGAGCGGACCAGCCCTCGCGGTCCGCTCTGGTGGACCACATGGTCGACGTCGCGGCGGCCGACGGCGGCCTGCGCACGGACGCCGACCCGGAGTCGGTGTGCTTCATGCTCACCACGTCCGGCTCGACCGGGGTGCCCAAGATCGTGCCGCTGACCGGCGTCGGGGTGGCGGCGTTCGCGGACTGGGCGGCCAAGGCGTTCGACATCGGCCCAGGGCGCACCGTGCTCAACTACGCGCCGCTCAACTTCGACCTCTGCCTGCTCGACATCTGGACCACGCTGGCCAAGGGCGGCCGGGTGGTGCTGGTCGACCCGGCCAAGGCCACCCTCGCCGCCCACCTCGACGAACTGCTCGACACTCACCAGGTCGACGTGGTGCAGGCCGTCCCGATGTTCTACCAACTGCTCGCCGACCACGTCCGCGACGGCCGCGCCTACCGGGCCGACCAGGTGATCTTCACCGGTGACGCGCTTCCCACGCGCACTCTCCCGTCGCTGCGCGAGCTCTTTCCCTCCGCACGCCTCTACAACCTTTACGGCTGCACGGAAACCAACGACAGCTTCCTGCACGAGGTCGTCGGCGAACCGTCGCCCATCCCGATCGGCAAGCCGGTCGACGGGGTGCGTGCGTTGGTCATCGACGACGACGGCGCCGAAGTGACCGGCGAAGGTGTCGGCGAGCTCTACGTCAGCACGCCGTTCGCCAGTAAGGGATACCTCGACGCCGACCAAGCCCGGCGCGCGTTCGGTCCGCACCCCACCGGTGCCGACGACCGCGTGTACTACCGCTCCGGCGACATCGTCCGCAGGCACCCCGACGGCACGCTGACCCTGGCCGGGCGCAAGGACTTCCACGTCAAGGTGCGCGGCGTGCAGGTCAACACCCAGGAGGTCGAGCGCGCCCTGCTCGCCCACCCCGACGTCGCCGAGGCCGTCGTGCTCGCCGGGGGCGACCCGGTCGCCGGGACCGTGCTGCACGCGGTGGTCCGGCGCCGCACCCCGGCCGGTCCACACAGCCTCGCCGTGCGGACGCACTGCGCGGCCCTGCTGCCCAAGGCCGCAGTGCCAGGTGTGATCCACCTGGTCGACCAGCCGCTCCCCGCCACCTCGACCGGAAAACCCGACCGAACGCGCATCAAGCGCACCTATCTGGAGGCCCGAGCATGAGTGACACCCAGGAGATCAAGCGGTTCGTGCTGGCGGAGTTCCTGCCGGACGTGCCAGCCAGTGAACTGTCCGACGACCTCGACCTGATCGACAACGGCGTGATCGACAGCCTCGGCCTGCTCAAACTGCTCGCCTGGCTTGAGGACCGCTTCGCCCTGCCGGTGGACGACATCGAGCTCGACCCCGACGCCCTACGCACCATCACCGCGATCGGCGAGTTCGTCGCCGCGGCGCGATTGACGCACGCGAGCGCGACGTGACCACCCTGCTCACCCGACTGGTGTCCAGGGACCGGCCGATCGACCGCGCCGACTGGCACGGGTTCTTCGACCGGCTGGCCGACAGGCACCTCACCCGCGGCGAGGGCGCGGCGCTGCTGGCGTCGCTGTCCACCGCGATGCCCGACGACGACACGCTGCACGCGCTGTTCGACTGCCTCGACGAACGGCGCGGCGACCCTGGCGTCACCTTCCCGGACGCGGTCAACATCGTCGGCACCGGCGGTGGGCCGCGCACCCTCAACGTCTCGACGGCCGCGGCCATCGTCGCCGCGTCGATCGGCGTGCGGGTGATCAAGACCGGGTCCAAGGCCTACACCAGCAAGTTCGGCTCGTTCGACCTGCTCGAGGCGCTCGGGGTCAAGCTGACCGGCGACTTCCAGCAGACCGGCGAGCGGCTGGCGCGGCATGGCGTCGCGTTCGCGGGCTCGTTCGTCTACCCGGCCGAGATCGGCATGCTGGCCAGCCAGATCGTGCCGCTGGACCTGCGCACGGTGGGCACGTTCGTCAACCGGGTCGGCCCGTTCCTGGCCGCCATGCCGGTCGGCGCGCAGCTCACCGGGTTCTCCGACGACCGGATGCTGCCCGCGCTGCGCCTGCTCGCCGACCGCGTCCGGGACCGCAGGGTGTGGTTGTGCGGCAACGGTTTCCACGCCGACGAGCTGATCAGCTGCACCGACAACGTGGTGTATCCCAACAGCGGCGAGTCGTTCACGCTGCGGGTGGGGTCGGCCGCACCCGCGGAGGGGTCGCTGGAGGAACTGCGGCCGTGGGCGGACCCGGTCGAGCAGTTCCTCGCCGTGCTGGCGGGCGACGCGCCCGCGGCGGCGGTGCACAGCGTCTGCCTCAACGCCGCGGCGATGGGCGTGCTCAGCGGCCGGTTCACCGAGTGGGACACCGCGTTCGCCGCCGCGCTCGACGCGGTGCGCGGCGGGGCGGCGTCCGAACTGCTGGCCCGCGTGCGGGCAGGCGACTCGGCGGCGGTCCATGTCTGACGGCGGTTTCTTCGGCGGGCGCGAGCCTGGCGACATCGGACTGGCGCTGTTCCTCAACGCGGGTGACCCGCCGCTGCACGTGCTGCCCGAGCTGCTGCACCGGCTCGACGAGTCCGAAGTGGACTGTGTGGAGCTCGCGGTGCCGTTCCCGGACTCGATCACCGACGGACCGGTGATCCGCCGCTCCGCGGACCGGGCGCTGGCCGCGGGGACGGACCTCGCCGGGGTGCTCAAGTGCCTGGAGTCGGTGCGCGGCGAACTCAAGCACACCAAGATCGCGCTGCTCGCCGACTGGGGCCACACGGTCCGCCCGCTCGGCCTGGCCGAGTTCGTCGCCACCGCGAGCGCCGCGGCCGTCGACGGCCTGCTGGTGCACGGGCTGCCGCCACGCATGCGCGCGCCCTACCGGCAGGCGGCGGTCGCCGCCGGGATGCCGGTGGTGGCCACCTGCTACCCGCGGTCGGCGCCCGCCGTGCTCGCCGAGTCGGCGGCCACCGCGTCGGCCTACCTGTACCTGGTCGCCCACTACGGGCGCACCGGAACCGCGCCGCCCGACGGTTTCGATCACCTCGGCGCGGTGATCGACGACCTGCGCGCCCGCACCGCGGCACCCATCGCCGTCGGCTTCGGCGTGCGGGGGCCCGCGGAGGTCGCCGCGCTCGCCGCGGCGGGCGCCGACGCGGCGGTGGTCGGCAGCGCCGCCGTCGCCGTCGTGGAACGCGCCGTCGAGAACGGCGGCGACGCGGTCGAGGACCTCGTCGAGTTCGTCGCCACGCTCAAGTCCATCCCTACAAGGCAAAGGAGTGCGAAGTGATCGTCCGCAAACTGTCCGAAGTGGCCACTGTCGAGTGGGGCAATGGCCTGAGCCGCCGATTCCTGCTGGAGTCCGACGGGATGGGCTACACCGTGACCGACACGGTGGTCCGCGCGGGAACCAAGTCCCGCCTCGAGTACCGCCGCCACCTTGAGGCCTGCTACTGCATCGAGGGCCAGGGCGAGGTCGTCGACCTCGACGGCAATTCCCACCCCATCGAGCCGGGCACCTTATACGCGCTCGACCAGCACGACGCGCACTACCTCGTCGCCGCGCCGGACACCGACCTGCGGCTGGTCTGCGTGTTCACCCCCGCGCTCAAGGGCGACGAGATCCACCAGCTCGACTCCGCAGAGTTCTCCCACTACTGAGCGGCTGACCAGTGATCGAGTGGACTGAGGAACAGCGGGACCTGCGGGCCGGGATCGACCAGTGGAGCGCGGCGCTGTCCGCCGACCACGTCGAGCTCGACGCGGCGGGCGAGTTCCCATGGCACAAGTGGAAAATGGTTCGGGAGAGCGGCATCACCGGGCTCCCGTTCGACGAGGAGCACGGCGGACTCGGCCAGGACCTGCTCACCACCCTCTACGTCCTGGAAGGACTCGGCCGCGGCTGCCGCGACGGCGGGCTGAGCTTCTCGCTGTCGACCCACATGGTCAGCGCCGGGGTCCCGCTGCAGCGGTTCGGCTCGGCCGCGCTCAAGAGCGCGCACCTGCCGAGAATCGCCTCCGGCGACGCGATCGGCGCCCACGCGATCACCGAGTCCGACGGCGGGTCCGACGCGCTGCGGATGCGGACGAAGGCCACCCGCGATGGGGACGACTTCGTGCTCGACGGAAGCAAGACCTTCGTCAGCAACGGACCCGTCGCGGGGCTGTTCGTGATCTACGCCCGCACCCATCCCAACGGCGGACCCCTTGGCATCACGGCGTTCCTCGTCGAGCGGGACACGCCGGGACTGCACGTCGGCAACTCCATCGCCAAGATGGGGCTGCGCACATCACCGCTGTGCGAACTGTTCCTCGACGGCTGCCGGATCCCGGCGACGAACGTGATCGGCAAGCCCGGCACCGGTTTCCTCGTTCTCGACTACGTGATGAAGTGGGAGATCCTCTGCTCCTTCGCCATCACCCTCGGCGAGATGCGGCACCGGCTCGACAAATGCGTCGACTACGCCCGCGAGCGGGAGCAGTTCGGCAAGCCCATCGGGGCCTACCAGGCGGTCTCCCACAAGATCGCCGACATGAAGATCGGCGTGGAGACCACGGCGAAATGGCTCTACGACACCGCGTCGAAGTTCGCCGCGGGCGAGAACATCACCACCGACCTGGCGATCACGAAGCTCATCGCCAGCGAGCAGAACGTCGCCTCCGCGCTCGCGGCGGTGCAGATCCACGGCGGCAACGGCTACATGGCCGAGTACGGCGTGGAGAAGGACCTGCGCAACGCGGTCGCCGGGACGATCTACTCGGGCACGTCGGAGATCCAGCGCAACCGGATCGCCGCGATGCTGGGGGTGGCCAAGTGATGGAGGAACTGCGCGCCACCGAGTTCCTCGACCACGAGTCCGCCGAGGTGCGGGCACTGGTCGACCGCGTGACGGATCCGGCCATGTCCCCTGTGGCACAAGCGGTCGCGCTCTACTACGCGGTCCGCGACCGGCTGCGCTACGAGGTGTATGGCGCCGACTTGTCGCGCGGCGGTCTGCGCGCGAGCACGGTGCTGCGCACGGGATCGGGCATGTGCCTGCACAAGTCGGTGGTCTACGCGGCGGCGCTGCGCGCGGTCGGCGTGCCGAGCAGGCTCGTGCTCACCGACGTGCGCAACCACCTGGCCTCCGATCGCCTCCGCGCCCTCGTCGGCGGCGACATGTTCACCTACCACTGTCTTGTGTCCGTGCACCTGGACGGCCAGTGGATCAAGGCGACCCCGGTGTTCAACAAGACGCTGTGCAGGCTCTACCGCATGGCGCCGCTGGAGTTCGACGGCACCGGGGACAGCCTCTACCACCCCTTCGACGAGCAGGGCCGCCAGCAGATGGAGTTCGTCCGGACCCACGGCGAATTCCCTGACCTGCCTTACGAACGCGTCATCGCGGGCCTGCGCGCCGCGCACCCGAAGCTGTTCGACGAGCCGCACAAGTTCGCCGCGGGATCGCTCGTCGCCGACACGTACTCGACCAACACCCACTGACCCACGATTGGGGCACCACCGTGTACGAACAGATCAAGTACCAGCTCGGCGAGGACCAGATCCCGCGCACCTGGTACAACATCGCCGCCGACCTGCCCGACCTGGAACCGCTGCTGCACCCGGGAACCGGCGCGAAGATCACCGTCGACGACCTGCTGCCGATCATGCCGGAGGCGCTGGCGGTCCAGGAGCTGTCCACCGAGCGGGAGATCGAGATCCCCGAGCCGGTGCGCCAGATCTACGGCCAGTACCGGCCGTCGCCGCTGTTCCGGGCGCGCAGGCTGGAGAAGGCCCTGGGCACCCCGGCGAAGATCTACTACAAGTACGAGGGCGTCAGCCCGGCGGGCAGCCACAAGCCGAACACCGCCATCGCGCAGGCGTACTACAACAAGGAGGCGGGCATCACCAAGCTCGCCACCGAGACCGGCGCGGGCCAGTGGGGTTCGTCGCTGTCGCTGGCGGGCGCGCTGTTCGGCATCGAGGTCCAGGTCTTCATGGTGAAGGTGAGCTACCACCAGAAGCCGTACCGCCGCCTGCTCATGGAGACCTACGGCGCGCGCTGCACCCCGAGCCCCAGCATGGAGACCGAGGTCGGCCGCGACATCCTGGCCGCGGACCCCGACTGCCCCGGCAGCCTGGGCATCGCCACGTCGGAGGCGTTGGAGCTGGTCGTCAACGACCCGACCACCAACTACGCGGGCGGCAGCGTGCTCAACCACGTGCTGCTGCACCAGAGCGTGATCGGCCAGGAGGCCATCGCCCAGTTCGCGATGGCCGACGACTACCCGGACATCGTGATCGGCTGCACCGGCGGCGGCAGCAACTTCGGCGGCCTCGCGTTCCCGTTCCTCGGTGAGAAGCTGCGCGGTGGCCGCGACGTGCGGGTCATCGCCGCCGAGCCCGCCGCCTGCCCGACGATCACCCAGGGCAAGCTGGCCTACGACTTCGGCGACACCGCGGGACTCACCCCGCTGCTGAAGATGCACACCCTCGGCCACGGGTTCATCCCGCCGTCGGTGCACGCGGGCGGCCTGCGCTACCACGGCATGTCGCCGCTGGTCAGCGCCGTCGTCGACCGCGGCCTGGTGGAGGCGCGGGCCGAGGCACAGACGCGTTGCTTCGAGGCGGGCCTGACCTTCGCCCGCTCCGAGGGCATCGTGCCCGCGCCGGAGTCCACGCACGCCATCTCGGCGGCGATCACCGAGGCCATCCGCTGCCGCGAGGAGAACAAGTCGGAGACGATCGTCTTCGGGCTCTCCGGCCACGGCCTGTTCGACCTCGGCTCCTACGGCTCGTACCTCGCCGGCGAGCTGCGCGACGAGGACTACGACCCGGCGATGGCCGACAAGGCCCTGGCCGACCTGCCGAGCGTTCCCGAAGCCTGACCGGGGCTTTCGGGTGCTGGTGAAGATCTGCGGCGCCACAAGCGTCGCCGACATTGCGGTGCTCGCCGAGGCGGGCGTCGACCTCATCGGCCTGTGGCACGGGGTCCGCGGCGGCCACGCCGAGTTGAGCGCCACCGCGCTCGGCTCGCTGGCCGCCGCGGCCCGCGCGGCCGGGCCGGAGCCCGTGCTGGTCACCCTGGCCTCCGGGGTGCCCGCCGTGCGGGCGGCGGCCGAGCTGTCCGGCGTGCGCCGGGTGCAGCTGCACGGCTACCAGCAGCCCGGGATGGTCCGGGCGCTGACCACGGCCTGCCCTGACCTGGACGTGATCAAGGTGTTGCACGTGCGCGGCGGCGAGTGCGTCGAACGCGGGCTGATCGCGGCCTACGAACGGGCGGGCGTGGGGATGTTCCTCGTCGACACCCTCGGCGCGGACGGGCGGATCGGCAGCACGGCGGTGCGGATCGACGAGTCGGCCGCCGCGGAGATCCTGGGCGTCACGACCGTGCCGGTCCTACTCGCGGGCGGGCTCACCGCCGACAACGTGGACATGTTCCGGCCACTGCTGGCCCACCAGCGGCTGGCCGGGATCGACGTGGACACCGGGGCGCGCGACCGCGCGGGCCGGATCGACCCGGTCAAGGTGGCCGCGCTCAACCGGGCGTGGACCGTCCAGGAGGAGATGTCATGACCCGGTTCACCGAGGCACTGGCCAACGGGCCGGTGATCGCCGAGATCAAGCCCCGCACCGCCGACGGCGAGGACCTGCTGCGCGGCCGCGACCCGGTCGCCATCGCGGCGGCCTACGCCGCGGCGGGCGCGACCTGTCTGTCGGTGGTGACCGGCCACTGGTTCGGCGGCACCGTCGACCTGCTGCGCCAAGTCGCCTCGGTGAGCCCACTTCCCGTACTGCGGAAGGACTTCATCACCCGATCGGCGCACATCGACACCGCGGTCGACGCCGGGGCGGCGGCGGTGCTGCTGACCGCGAAGCTGCTGACGGCCGGAGCGATGGGACGGCTGATCGACGCGGCGCTGGCGCGGGGGCTCACCCCGTTCGTGGAGGTGACCGACGAGGCGGAGATCGCGATGGTGTCGCGACCCGCCGAGTGCGTGATCGCGGTGAACAACAAGGACATCGGCACCCGCGAACGCGGCCCAGCCGACCTGGGGCGTGGGACGGATCTGCTGGCGGCGGTGCGTGCGACGGGGACTGAGCTGCCGGTGAGCGCGAGCGGGATCGAGAAGCCTGGGCAGGCCGCTGAGCTGCTCGCGGCGGGGTACCGGGGGCTGCTGGTCGGTACGGCGCTGCTGCGGGCAGCGGATCCGGCGGAGTGGTTCGCGGAGCTGTCCGGGGAACTCGCGCGGCCAGTCCGATGACCATCCCCCAGCCCCGAGTCCACCAGACCGGCACCGGACCGGCTGAGCCACCCGCGCTGTCGTTGCGGGACGCGCTCGCCGGGGTCGAGGCCGGGCCCGCCGTCGTCGGGCTGGCCGCCGACCGGGTCGCCGCCCACTTCGCCGCGCACCACGCCGGAGTACCCGCCACACCCATCACCCGCGACGAGCCGCCCGTGACCTACCGGGTGCCGGGTTCGGCCATGCCCGTCCGAGTTGGCGTGTACGGCGCGGAACGCCGGGTGCTCGGCTGGCTGCCCGGGATGCCCGACCCCGTGAACCCCACGGCCGCCCGCCGACTCGCCGAGTCGGCCATACCGCCGCTGACCGTGGCCGATCCCGTGTGTCAGCAGGTCGTGTCCACACCGGGCGACCTCACCAGGCTGCCCGCCCTCACCGCCACCCCGCGCGACGCGGGCCCCTACCTGACCACCGGGATCGTGTTCGCGGGCGACCCAGCCTCCGGCGAAATCGCCATGTCGGTGCACCGGATGCTCGTGCTCGACGCCAACCGGCTGGCCATCTGGATGGTGCCGGGGCGCGCGCTCCGGCAGATGCACGACGCCGCGGTCGGCGCGGGCGGCAGGCTGGCGGTGTCGGTGAACATCGGCGCCCCGCCCGCGGCGATGGTCGCCTCGGCGCTCGGGACCGCGTTCCTGCCCGCCGGGGTCGACAAGCTCGGCATGGCCGGAGCACTGGCCTGCGCGCCGGTCCGGCTGGGCGCCGGGGTCAGTCAGCCCGCTCCCGTGCTGGCCGACTCGGAGATCGTGATCGAGGGTTACCTGGACGACACCGTCGCCGACGAGACCATCGTCGGTCCGCCCGGCGTCTCCCTGCCCGAGTTCCTCGGCTACGACGGCGAGGCCCGCACCGGACTTCCGGTGCTGACCGTGACCGCCGTGACCACCCGCCGGGACCCGTGGTTCCACGGGGTTATCGGCCCCGGCCGCGAGCAGTCGGTGATCCTCGGCCTGGCTGGTGCCCTGTCGGTCGCGCTGTCCGAGACCGGGAACCTCGTGCACGACCTGCACTTCAGCGCGGCGGGCGGCGGCATGCTGCTGCTCATCGCCGCCGTGCGCAAGACCGCCGCCGATGACGACCGGGCGCCGGCGGGCATCGCCGAGCGGATCCTGCGCGGGCACATGTTCGTCAAGCTCGTCGTGTTCACCGACCCGGACGTCGACATCCGCGCGCCCGAGGACGTCCTATGGGCGATCACCACTCGGGCCAACCTCGGCACCGACACCGCGACCTTCACCGGTTTCCGTCCGCTGCCCGTCGACCCGTCGCACAGCGCGGCGTGGGGTTCCGCACGTGGCCAGGACGGCGGGTCCCAGCGGTCGTACGTCGACGCGACAACTCCATTCTCCTTGCGGGACAAGGTGTTCCGCAGCTTCGGGGACCGGTCATGAGGCTGGTCGTCGGGATCACCGGCGCGACGGGGACGATCATCGGGGTGCGGATCCTCACGGCGCTGCGCGAGCTGGGCGTGGAGACCCACCTGGTGCTCAGCAAGTGGGGCCGGGCGACCCTGGAGATGGAGACCGACCTGCGGGCGGCCGACGTCGCGGCGCTGGCCGACCACAGCCACGGCCCCGGCGACTTCTCCGCCGCGATCGCCAGCGGCTCGTACCGCACCGACGGGATGATCATCGCGCCGTGCAGCATGAAGTCGCTCGCCGCGATCCGCACCGGCTACGGCGACGGGCTCATCCCCCGCGCCGCCGACGTCACCCTCAAGGAACGCAGGCGGCTGGTGCTGGTGCCGCGTGAGCTGCCGCTCTCGGAGATCCACCTGGAGAACATGCTCGCGCTGACCCGCATGGGCGCGGTGATGGCCGCGCCCATGCCCGCGTTCTACAACCGCCCGCAGACCATCGACGACATGGTCACCCACATCTGCGCGCGCGTGCTCGACCAGTTCGGCCTCGACATGCCAGGGGCGGACCGGTGGACCGGCCCGCCCGCTCGCGCCTGACCGGCTACTTCACCGCCGCCGGTTCCGCCACGGGCTTGGGCGCGGTCGCCTTCGCCGCCATCGTCAGCACGATCCCGACCACGAGCACGCCGATCGGGACCAGGTAGGCGAACCGGACCGCGTCGGTCAGCACCCGCGGGGCCAGGTCCGACAGGCCCCCGCCTTCGCTCGCCGTGGCGACCTTCGCCTGGAGCAGCGCGCCGACGGCGGCCGAGCCGATCGCGCTGCCGGTCAGCCTGCTCAGGCTCAGCAGGCCGGACGCGGCGCCGGAGAACTCCGGTTCGATGTCGCGCATGGCGATCGTGCCGCCCGGGGAGAAGATCACGCCCATCCCGATGCCCAGCACGATGAGCGAGGGCAGCAGGCCGACCCACGTCGTGTCCGTGCGCGTCACCAATGCCAGCATCGCCACGCCCGCCGCGGCGAGCACCAGGCCGCCGACCAGCACCCACTTGCCGCCGTAGCGGTCGGTGAGGCGGCCCGAGATCGGCGAGAAGAAGATCGACACGAACGGCGCCGCCGCGACCGCGAGACCCGAGGCGAGCGCGCTCATGCCCGCGCCGGTCTGCAGGTGCAGGAACACCAGCAGGAAGACACAGCCGATCCCGCACGCGATCGTCGCGGTGACCGCCGACATCAGGACGAAGTTCCGGTTGCGCACCACGGCGAACGGCAGCAGCGGGTCACGGTGCTGCCGTCCCCGCTCGACCACGACGAACGCCACCAGCGCGGCCAGGCCGGCGCCGAGCAGCATCGGCGCGGTGATCGGGCCCCACATCGGCCCCCACTGGTGCGACTCGCCTTCCAGCAGCGCGTAGGTGATCAAGGACAGCCCCGCGGTGACCAGGCCGATGCCGACCAGGTCGAGCTTGCGCGTCGCCGACGCCCGCACGTCCGGGACGACCGCCAGAGCGAGAACGAACCCGGCCACGCCGATGGGCACGTTGACGAAGAACACCCAGCGCCAGTCGAACGCCGACACCAGCAGCCCGCCGACCGTCGGCGCCGCGGCGACCGAGACACCCGCGAACGAGCCCCACACGCCGATCGCGGCGCCTCGCCGGTCGACTGGGAAGATCTTGGTGATGATCGACAGCGTCTGCGGGGACATCAGCGCCCCGCCGACGGCTTGCGCGATCCGCGCCGCGATGAGCTGGCCAGGTGAGTTCGCGAGTCCACACAAGACGGACGCGGCGGTGAAGACACCCAGGCCGATCAGGTACATCCGCTTGGGCGAGAACAGATCGCCGAACCGGGCACCGACCATGGTCAGCGCGGTGAGCACCAGGATGTAGACGTTGACCACCCAGAGCAGCTGGTCGAGGGTGGCGCCGAGGTCGGTCCCGATCGCCGGGAGAGCTACGTTGACCACGGTGGAGTTGAGCAGGCCGAGTGACTGTCCGACGCAGAGCGCGAACAGCACGGTCCAGGGGTTGCGGGTCGCGGTCGGTGCCGTTGTCATCGCTGTCCTCCGTCGGTGACCAGGGTGAGACGGGCCGCGACGGCCTGTCCGATCTCGGCCAAGGGGCGTGGTTGGGTCATGGCTCCGTGCGTGCAGTCCACCTGGATCTCTTCGACCGTCCCGTCGACGTAGGGTCGCCAGGCGTCGGCGGGTGCGGGCAGGCCCGGCGCCCGGTCGGCGGTCGCGGAGAAGAAGAGCACGTCGCCGTCGTAGGTGTCCGGGGTGTGCCGGGCGCTCGCGGCGACGGTTCCCGCGAAGACCCTAGCCACGGCGGAGATCCCGGTCTCACCGAGTTCGGCGAGCGGGCTGTTCATCGACGCCAGCGCGGACAGCGCGTCGGTGACCGTGAGCGGGCCGTCCGACGGGAAGCCGAGCGAGTCGAGCACCCCTTGCAGGGCCGAGGTAGGCGGCGAGTCCGGGTAGTCACCACGCGCGCTCGCGGGATACGAGTCCATCAGCCCCAAGAAGGCCACCTCCTCCCCCTCCGCGCGCAGCTGGGTGGCCATCGCGTGCGCCACCAGACCGCCGAACGACCAGCCGAGCAGGTGGTACGGGCCGGATGGCCGCACCCGCCGGATCGCTTCGACGTACTCGCGGGCCATCTCGCCCACGTCCGCCGACTCGACCGGCGAGGTCAGGCCCCGGGCCTGCAGGCCGTACACCGGTCGCTCCGGTTCGAGGTGGCGGAGCAGGCCCGAGTACACCCAGCTGATGCCCGCGGCGGGGTGCACACAGAACAGTGGCGGCAGGTCCCCGCCCGAACGTAGTGGCAGGAGCAGGTCGAGCGCGTCACCACTCGCCGGGGCGTTCTCGGCGACCCGGGCGGCTAGTCCGGCCGCGGTCGGTGTCTCGAACAACGCGCGCAGGCCGAGTCGGACGCCCAGCACCGCGTGCACCCGGCTGATCACCTTCGTGGCCAGCAGGGAGTGGCCGCCGAGGTCGAAGAACCCGTCGTCGACGCCCACCTCCGGCAACCCGAGCACCTCGGCGAGGACCTCGCACACCGCGCGTTCGGTCGCGGTGCGCGGTGCCCGGCCGGTCGGGATTGGCGCGTCCGGCGCGGGCAGGGCCGCCCGGTCGAGTTTCCCATTGGGGGTCAACGGGATCTCATCGAGCCGGACGAACGCGGAGGGCACCATCGCCTCCGGTAGCGATCGGGAGACAAAGGCACCCAGACTCGCCGTGTCGGCATCGCCAACGACATACGCGACGATCCGCTGGTCGCCCGGCCGGTCCTCACGCACGATCACGGCGGCGCGGCGGATGCCGTCGTGGGCGGTGAGCCTGGCCCCGATCTCGCCGAGTTCGACGCGGTGGCCGCGCACCTTCACCTGGTGGTCGGCCCGGCCGACGAACACCATCGTGCCGTCCGCGCGCCTGCGGACCAGGTCACCCGTGCGGTACAGGCGAGCACCGGGGACGAACGGGTTGGCCACGAACCGTTCCGCGGTGAGCGCGGGCCGGTTCAGGTAGCCGCGCGCCAGCCCGGCGCCGCCGATGTACAGCTCACCGACGACCAGATCCGGCACCGGGGCCAGACCGGCGTCGAGGACGTAGAGCTGCACGTGGTCGAAGGGCTTGCCGATGGGTACCGCGCCGTCCGGCAGGAGATCGCCGGGCTCGACGCGGTACTCCATGCAGCTCACGGTGATCTCGGTCGGCCCGTACGAGTTGATCACGGTCACGTCCGGGTGCGCGGCCCGCCAGGCGTCGAGCTGGGCGCCGTGCAGCGCCTCGCCCGCCACCATGAGCGTCCCGCTCGGCGAGAACTCCGCGGGTAGCTCGGACAGCATCGGCAGGTGGCTCGGCGTGCCCTTGAGCATCGTCGCGGGTGCCTGCCGCAACGCGTCCACCGTCACGGTGTCGGCGTCGTCCAGCGCGGCGAGGTGCACGCAGCCGCCGGTGATCAGCGGCGCGTAGAGCACGGTCACGGTGAGGTCGAACGCGACCGGCGAATGCACCAGTGCCACGCCCGCCGCGTCGGGGTAGCCGACCCCGGCCCAGGCCAGGTAGGCCGCGAGGGACCGGTGCTCGATGACGACACCCTTGGGCCTGCCGGTCGATCCCGACGTGTAGATCACGTACGCCGGGTCGCTGCCGCGCCTGCCGGGGACGACGGCATCGGCCGACGACCGGCTCGCGGTGTCGTCGGGGACAAACACAGGGAAGTCGGCGAACTCGGCCGCGAGCGCGTCCGTGGTCACCACCAGCGTGGGCTTGGCGTCAGACAGCATGTACTCGATCCGCGCGGCCGGGTAGTCCGGGTCGATCGGCAGGTACGCCGCCCCCGACTTGAGGACCGCGAGCAGCGTCACCACCAGGTCCGCCGAGCGCGGCAGCACGACGGCGACGATCCGCTCCGGGCCCGCGCCGAGTTCGATGAGCCTGCCAGCCAAGCGGTTGGCCCGCTCATTCAAGTCCTGATAGGACAGTTTGACGCCATCGGCGCGGACAGCCGGGCTGTCCGGTGTCCGGGCGGCCTGCGCGGCGATCAGGTCGGGCAGTGTCGTGTCGCCCGATGGCAGGCCGGATCCGTTGCGCCCCAACAGCAGCGTGTGCCGCTCGTCGGCGGCCAGGATGTCCAGCGCGCCGACGCGGTCGTCCGGTGCGGCGACGGCGGCGGCGAGCAGCCGGACCAGCCGGTCGCCCAGCGCTTGGGCGGTGGCGCGGTCGAACAGGTCCCGGTCATAGGTCAGTGACCCGTCGAGGCCCGCGCCCGCCCGCTCGGCGAGCATGAAGCTCAGGTCGTACTTCGCCGTGTCCACCGGGATGTCCTGCTCGGCCACCTCGAGTCCCGACAGCTCGACAGCGCCGGACGCGGTGTTCTGCAACGCGAGCAGCACCTGGAACAGCGGGTGGTGCGACATCGACCGCGCCGGACTGACCGCCTCCACGATCCGCTCGAACGGCACGTCCTGGTGGGCGTAGGCGGTCAGGTCGACCTCGCGGACCCGGTCGAGCAGCTCGCGGAACGTCGGCTCTCCCCCGGTGTCGACCCGCAATACCAGTGTGTTGACGAAGAACCCGACGAGGTTGTCGAGCGCGCCGTCGGTGCGGCCCGCGATCGGCGAGCCGATCGGGATGTCGGTGCCCGCGCCGAGCCTGGTCAGCATGGCGGCGAGTGCGGCGTGCAGGACCATGAACACGCTGGTCCCGGTCTCGGTCGCCAGCGCGAGGACCCGCTGGTGCAGCTCGGTGTCGATGACGAAGTCGACCGCGTCGCCCAGGTGTCGGGCGACCGGCGGTCGCGGCCGGTCGGCGGGCAGCGTCAGCACGTCGGGTGTCCCGGCGAGCGCGGACCGCCAGTGCGCCAGCGACTTGCCCGCCGGGCTGTCCGGGTCGGCCTCGGCGCCAAGGAGTTCCCGCTGCCACAGCGTGAAGTCCGCGTACTGAACCGGCAGCGGGGTCCACTGTGGTCGGTCGCCGTCGATCCGGGCGGCGTAGGCCGCGCCGAGGTCGGCGGTGAACGGCGCGAGGGACCAGCCGTCGGTGGCGATGTGGTGGGTCACCACCAGCAGGACGTGGTCGCCCGCGCCGAGCCGGAACACCTCGGCGCGCAGCGGCGGTTCGACGGCAAGGTCGAAGCCCGTCGCGGCGGCCGTGGCGATGGCGTCGGCCACTTCCGCTTCTCCGATGTCGCGCACCGGCACGTCGACCGGCGCGGGGTCGAGCACCAGCTGGAACGGCTCGTCGTCAACCACCGGGAAGACAGTCCGCAGCGGCTCGTGCCGTTCGGTCAGGTCGGCCAGGGCCAGCCGCAGCGCCTCGATGTCGAGGGCACCGCGCAGCCGCAGGGCCAGCGGCACGTTGGACATCGCCGCCGCCGTGTCGAACTGGTTGACAAACCAAAGCCTGCGCTGGGCGAAGGAAAGCGGCACCCGGTCGGGTCGCGGCATGGGTCGCAGCGCCGCGCGCCCCGACGCCGTGGCGGGCTCGGCCAGCCGAGCGGCGAGCACGGCCACCGTCGGCGCCTCGAAGACCGCCCGGATGCCCACCTCGACGCCCAGCGCCGACCGGATCCGGCCGACCAGACGGGTGGCGAGCAGCGAGTGCCCGCCGATGGCGAAGAAGTTGTCGTCCGCGCCCACCTCGGGCAGTCCGGTCAACTCGGCGAACAGTCCACACAGGACCGACTCGGTCGGCGTGGCCGCGGCCCGGCTGGGCTCGGACCGCCAGTCCGGCGCGGGCAGCGCGCGCCGGTCGAGCTTTCCGTTGCCGGTCAACGGAAGTTCGGCCAGCTCGACCCACGCCGAGGGGACCATGAAGTCCGGCAGCGTCTTGGCGACGTGGTCGCGCAGCGCGTCGACGTCCAGCTTGGCGTCCGGGGCGGCCACCACGTAGGCGACGAGCCGCTTGTCGCCGGGCCGGTCCTCCCTGGCCAGCGCCGCCGCGGCCGACACGGCCGGGTGCGCCAGGATCGCCGCCTCGATCTCACCGAGCTCGATCCGGAAGCCGCGGATCTTGACCTGGTGGTCGGCACGGCCGAGGAACTCCAGCAGACCGTCCGGCCGCCACCGGGCGAGGTCACCAGTGCGGTAGAGGCGTTCGCCTGGCGCGCCGAACGGGTGGGCCACGAACCGGGTCGCCGTCATGCCCGGCTCACCCCGGTAGCCGTCGGCGAGTCCCGCGCCGCCGATGTAGAGCTCGCCCGCGACGCCCGGCGGCACGAGCCGCAGTTCGGCATCGAGCACGTACACGCTGGAGTTGGCCACGGGCCGCCCGATCGGCAGCGGCGCCCGCTCAGTGTCTTCCAGCCGGATCCGGTGGCTGGTGGCCAGGACCATGCCCTCGACCGGGCCATACGCGTTGACCACCGGAAGATCCGGACGCCTGCGCAGCAACTCGGCGATGTGGTGCGCCGACGGGACGTCGCCGCCGGTCACGACCTGACTGACCGAGTCGAACACCTCCGGGTGCACGTCGACCATCACCGCGAGCAGGCCCGCGGACAGGAACAGCGTGCTGACGTCGTGCCTGGCCACGATCCGGGCGATCTCGGCGGGCTCGGGGCTCTGCCCCGGCTGCAGCACGATCGTCCCGCCCGGCAGCAGCGCACCGAACAGTTCGAGCACCGCGCCGTCCCACGAGACCGGCGCGGCCTGCACCCACACCTGCTCCGGACCGAAGTCCAGGTAGCTCTGGCCGAGGAACGTCCGGGTGATCGACCGGTGCGACGAGACGACGCCCTTGGGGCGCCCGGTCGATCCCGAGGTGAACAGCACGCACGCCGTCGAGCCCGGCCCGCCCGGGATACCCAGGTCGTCCTCGTCCGCGGCGACCTTGATTTGGTCCTCGACAAGCAGGACGTGGTCGACGCCGTCGAACATCCCGGCCGACGGGGGCTGGGTCAGCACCCAGGCCAGTTCGGCCTCGGCGACGATCGCGTGCACCCGGCCCTCCGGGTGCTCCGGGTCGATCGGGACGTAGCCCGCACCCGCCTTGAGCACACCGAGCAGGGCCACGACCATCTCCGGTCCACGGTCGACGCACAGGCCGACGAGGTCTCCCGCGCCCACCCCGGCCGCGCGTAACGACCGGGCGAACCGGTTGGCCGCCGCGTTCAGCGCGGAGTACGTCGTCTCCGCGCCGCGGAACACCAGCGCGACCGTGTCCGGGGTCAGCCGGGCGTGTTCCTCGATCACCTCGTGCACTCGCAGATCCGGGATCACCACAGCGGTGTCGTTGACGGCGCCGACAAGCTCAAGCCGCTCTTCGGCGTCCACAACCTCCAGCGCATGGACCCGCGTCGCCGGGTTGCCGGCGACCTGCGCCAGCACGGACCGCAGTCTGCCGCCCAGCGCCCGCACGGTGTCCGCGTCGAACAGATCGGCCGCGTAGACCAGCAGGAAGTCCATGCCCGCCGACCCGCCGTCGGCGGCGCGGCGCGCGGTGAAGTGCAGCGTCAGGTCGAACTTGGCGGTGGCCGACGCGACCGGCCCCGGCTCGACCAGCAGGTCCGGCGCGGCGAAGCCGTCGGGCCCGGCGGGCGCGTCGGCGACCGCGGCGAGCATCACCTGGAACAGCGGGTGCCGCGACAGCGACCGCACCGGGTTGACCGCCTCGACGAGCCGCTCGAATGGCACGTCGGCGTTGGCGTAGGCCTCCAGGTCGGCTCGACGGACCCGGCCGAGGAGGTCGGCGAAGGTCAGGTCGCCGGAGGTGTCGGTGCGCAGGACGAGCGTGTTGACGAAGAACCCGACCAGGTCGTCCAGAGCCTCGTCGGACCGGCCGGTGATAGGTGAGCCGATGGGGACGTCGGTGCCCGCACCGAGCCTGGTCAGCAGCGCGGCCAGCGCGGCGTGCACCACCATGAACAGGCTGCACTGGTTGGCCCTGGCCAGTTCCACGAGCGCCGCGTGCAGTTCCGCGTCGACCGCGAACGCCGTCTCACCCGCGCGGTTGGACGCGACCGCCGGACGCGGCCGGTCGGCGGGCAGGTCGATCTGGTCGGGCAGGCCGGCCAGTTCCCGGCGCCAGAACGCGAGCTGCCCGGCGAGCTGACTGTCCGAATCGGACTCCTGGCCGAGGACTTCCCGCTGCCACAGCGTGTAATCCGCGTACTGCACCGGCAGCGGCGCCCAGCCGGGCAGCACCCCCGCCACCCGAGCGGCGTAGGCGGTGCCGAGGTCACGCAGCAGCGGGGCCAGGGAACCCTCGTCACCCGCGACATGGTGCAGGACAAGGACAAGGACATGCTCAGTCGGCGCCGTGCGCAGCAGCGCGGCCCGGATGGGCAGGTCGGTGGTGAGGTCGAACCGGGCGTCGGCGGCGGCCTGCACACGCGCGGCCAGCTCCGACGGCTCGATGTCGTGCGGTTCGAGCCGGAACTCCGGCGCGTCGAGCACGACTTGGTGCGCGGTGCCGTCCGACTCGGGCAGCACGGTGCGCAGCACCTCGTGCCGGGCGACCACGTCGCCGATCGCGATCCCCAGCGCGGCGGTGTCGAGCGGGCCGGTCAGCCGAAGCGCGGTCGGCACGTTGTAGGTCGCGCCCGCGTCCTCGAACCGGTTGAGGAACCACAGCCGCTGCTGGGCGAACGACAGCGGCACGGTCTCCGGCCGCGGCACCGGCCGCAGCGGCGCGGCGACGGCGGCGGTCGTGTCGATCGCCTCGGCCAGTCCCGCGACCGTCGGCGCGGCGAACAGCGCGCCGATCGTGAGGTCGGTGCCGAACACCGAGCGGACCCGGCCGACGACCCGGGTAGCCAGCAGCGAATGCCCGCCGAGGTCGAAGAAGTTGTCGTCCACGCCGATCTTGGCCACGCCGAGCACCTCGGCGAACAGGTCGCAGAGGATCTCCTCGCGCGGCGTGCGCGGCGGCCGGGACACCGTGCCCGACGTCAGGTCCGGCGCGGGCAGCGCGCGGCGATCGAGCTTGCCGCTGGCGGTCAGCGGGAACGCGGCCAGGACGACCACCGCGGCGGGCACCATGTGCTCCGGCAGGCTGGTGCCGAGCAGCGCGCGCAGACCCACCGGTTCCAGGGTTTCCCCTGGTTCGGCGACCACGTAGGCCACGAGGCTCTTGACCCCGCCCCGCCCCGCGACCGCGGCGACCGCGGCCTGGCGGACGCCGGGGCAGCCCGCGACGGCGGCCTCGATCTCGCCCAGCTCGATCCGGAACCCGCGGATCTTGACCTGCTGGTCGGCCCGGCCGACGAACTCCAGGTTCCCCGCCACCGTCCAGCGCACGAGGTCGCCGGTCCGGTACATCCGCGCGCCATCGGCGGCGAAGGGGTTGGCCACGAACCGTTCCGACGTCAGACCGGGCCGGTCGAGGTAGCCCCTGGCCAGGCCGGCGCCCGCCAGGTAGAGCTCACCGACGACGCCGGGCGCGACCGGCCGCAGCGCGGCGTCGAGCACGAAAGCGTTGGTGCCGGGGATGGGCCGCCCGATCGGCGGGGCGGCCGAACCGCTGAGCGGGTCGGACATCGTGGCGACCACAGTGGACTCGGTCGGCCCGTACACGTGCATCATCCGCCTGCCCGGCGACCACCTGGCCACCAGCTCACCCGGGCACGCCTCGCCGCCGACGACGAACCCGCGCAGCGTCGGCAGGTCGCCGTCGGGCAGCGAGGCCAGCATGGGCGCCACGAGGTCGGTGTGGGTGACCTTGTGGTCGTTGACCAACGCGGCCAACTCGTCACCGGCCAGGGTGCAGCCCGGCGGCGGAAGGACAAGCGCCGCGCCACAGGACAGCGTCATGGCGATATCGGCCATCGAGACGTCGAAACTGATCGACACCGCGAGCAGGAACCGGCTGGTCTCGTCGATCAGCATCCGGTCGACGTGCACCGCGGCGACGTCGGCGACACCGTGGTGGGTGACGACGACGCCCTTCGGGGTGCCGGTCGACCCGGAGGTGTAGATGACGTACGCGGGATGGCGCACCGACAGCGGGCGCACGCGGTCGGCGTCGGTCGGGTCGGTCGCCGGGTAACCGTCGAGGTCGAGCGTGTCCAGCGCGACCACGTCGGCTGGCAGTCCAGCTGCTAGGCCTGAGGTGGTGAGCACGACGGAGGGCGCGGCGTCGGTGAGCATGAACCGGATCCGCTCGGCCGGGTAGCCGGGGTCGACGGGCACGTATGCCGCGCCCGTCTTGAGGATCGCGAGCCACGCGACGATCAGCTCGACCGAACGCGGCAGCGCGAAGGCCACCCGCGTCTCCGGTCCGACGCCCTGCCCGATCAGGTGGTGCGCGAGCCGGTTCGCCGCGGCGTTGAGCTGGGCGTAGCTGAGCACGGTGTCGCCGAAGACGACCGCGTCGCCGTCCGGGGTGCGCCGGACCTGAGCCTGCACAAGGTCAGGCAACGTCGTGGGCGTCTCCGATGCCCCGGTGTCGTTCCACTCCCGCAGGACGAGCGCGCGTTCCCCGGCGGACAACACGTCGAGGCCGCCAAGGGCCGCGGTGGGCTCAGTGGCGAAGGACTCCAGGAGCTGGACCAGCCGCGCGACGATCTTCTCCGCCTCGGCCACGGGATACACGTCGGGCCGGTGGCACAGCCGCAGCCGCAGGCGCGGGCCGGGCGTGGCGGCGAGACCAAGCGGGTAGTGGATCGCGTCGAGTTCGTCGACCTCGGTCACCCGCAACTCGCCCGCGCCGAGGTCGGTGTTGTCGGCGTAGCTGGCGAACACGGTCAGGGTGTCGAACAGCTCGCCGATGCCCGCCGCGCGCTGGCACTCGGCGAGGCCGACGTAGGCGTGCGGGGTCATCGCCGACAGCTGGTCCTGCACCTCGGCGAAGACCGCGGCCATCGACATCGCCGGGTCCAGCCGCACGCGCACCGGCATCGTGCCGACGAACATGCCCAGCAGGGAGTCCATGCCCGCGACCTCGGGCGGGCGCCCGGCCACGGAGGTGCCGAACAGCACGTCGGAGCGGCCGGTCAGCGAGCCGACCAGGATCGCCCACGCGCCCTGCACGACGGTGTTCATGGTCAGCTGGCAGCCGCGGGCGGTCGCGGCCAGTGCGGTCGTCAGGTCCTCGGGCAGCTCCACGATGAGGTCCTGTGACCGCAGCGTCCGGCTGCCCTGGGCGGCGGGGGCGACCAGCGTGGGCTCGTCGACATCGGCGAGCAGGTCCCGCCATGCCTGGCAGGCGGCGGCGCGGTCCTGACTGTCCAACCAGGACAGATAGCTCGGATACGGTGTCGCCGGGGTGATCGACGCGCCGGTGTAGCGGTCGAGCAGTTCGCGCAGCAGCACCGGCATGGACCAGCCGTCGAGCATCAGGTGGTGGCTGGTGATCACGAGCCGGTAGGTGTCGGCGCCGGTCTCGGCCACGGTGAACCGGACCAGCGGCGACCGGGTCAGGTCGAACCCGAGCGCGCGGTCGTCGGCGAGCACCCGGGCCATCCCGGCCTCGGCGTCCTCGCCGGTCAGGTCGACGACGGCCCACGGCGCGGACACCCGGCCGACGACCACGGCGAGCGGCGCGGACAGCCCGTCGTGTTCGTAGGCCACGCGGAGTTGGGCGTGGTCCCGGAGCACCGCGTCGGCGGCGGTCCGCAGCCGGTCGGTGTCCAGCGGCCCGTCCAGCCCGACCACGAGCTGGGTCAGGTATACGTCCTGCGAGCCTTCGGCGAAGAGCGAGTGGAACAGCAGCCCGTCCTGCAGCGGGGTCACCGGCCACAGGTCGGCCAGGTCGGGGTGGGCCGACTCCAGCCGCTCGATGTCGGACTGGGTGACGTCGGCCAGCGGGAAGTCCGACGGGGTGTGGCCGCCCGCGCCGGGGGCCGCGGTGTGCGCGGCGATCGCGGTCAGCGCGCGGAACCACAGCTCGCCGAGCCGCCGCACGTCGGCCTCGGCGAGCAGGTCACCGGGCCACGCCCAGGTCACGCTCAGCCGGGGCCCGGACGGGTGGTCCTCGGTGACGGCGTTGATCTCCAGCAGGTGCGCGAACGGGATGCCGGGCTCCTCGCCCTCGTCCAGCGCGGCGGTCTCGGGCGCGGCGGCCCAGTCTGTGCCCAGCGCCGGGACGCCGAAGCGGCCCAGGTAGTTGAACTCGATCTGCGGGGTGCCCAACGCGGCGAGCACGGGCGCGGTGTCCGGGTTGAGGTGGCGCAGCAGGCCGTGGACCTGGCCGGTCGAGCCCGCGCGCACCTGCTCCTTGACCCGCTTGATCACCCTGGCCACCGCGGGCCCGCCGGACCACACGGACGCCCAGTCGACGGCGCCCAAGTCCAATCGGACCGGTCGGATCGAGGTGAACCAGCCGATGGTCCGCGACAGGTCCATCCCCGGCGCGTCCTCCTCGCGCCTGCCGTGGCCCTCCAGGTCGAGCAGGACCTGGTTGGACTCACCGAGACCGCGGTCGCGCCGCCACGCGGCCACAGCCAGGCCGAGTGCGGCGACCAGGACATCCTCTACGCCGGCGTGGAACGCGGCGGGCGCGGCGGTCAGCAGTGCGGCGGTCTGCTCCTCGCCCAAGGTCATGGTGACCTCGCGCGCGGTGGCGACGACATCGCGGGCGGGGTCGAGCGCTCGGCTGGACAGCAGCGGGTCCGGCGTGGCCAGGATCCGCTGCCAGCGCTCGGTTTCCGCGACGACGGCCGGGTCATTGGCCCGCTCGGCCTGGTGCTGGGCCCAGCGGCGGAAGGACGTGCCGACGGGCTCTGGCGTGGCGTCCGGGTCGGCCCACGCCTCGGAGAGGTCGGGCACCAGGATCCGCCAGGTCACGCCGTCGACGATGAGGTGTTGCAGGCACAGCAGCAGACGCCCCTGGCGGGTCGGGCCGTGGTCGAACCACACGGCGCGCAGCATGACGCCCGCGTCCGGGTCCAGCGCGGCGACCGCGCGCTCGGACTCCTCCGCGACGGTGCGGGCGCTCGCGCCGTCGTCCAGCGCGCTCACGTCGATGTGGGTCAACAGGTCTGCTGCGGCCACAGCCCCCACGGGCCGGACTTCAAGTGTCCACTGTGTACCGTCGCGGCCGAGCCGGGCGCGCAGCATGTCGTGCTGGTCGAGCACTGTTCCCAGCGCGCGGGTCAGCCGGTCGAGGCCGAGGTCGGCGGGCACCTGCAGCAGCATCGACTGGTGGAAGCCGTCGATCGGGCCACCCCGGTCGCGCAGCCAGTGCATGATCGGGGTGAGCGGGACCTCGCCGATCCCCGCGTCGGGTGCCTCCGCCTCGATCGCGCCGGTCTCCCTGGCGACGGCGGCGAGCCGTTCGATCGTGCGGTGGGTGAACACCTCGTGCGGGGTGAACTCCATGCCCAGTCGCCGCGCGCGGCTGACCAGCTGGATGGAGACGATGCTGTCGCCGCCGAGGTCGAAGAAGCTGTCGTCGATGCCGACGCGCGGCAGGCCGAGGACATCGCCGAAGAGGCCGCACAGGGTCTCCTCACGCGGCGTGCGCGGGTCGCGGTGGGACGCGGCGGCGGCGAAGTCCGGCGCGGGCAGCGCGCGCCGGTCGAGCTTTCCGTTGGGGGTCAACGGGAACTCGTCCAGCACGACGACGGCTGACGGCACCATGTACTCGGGCAGCGTCTCGGCCGCGTGCGCACGCACCTGCGCCGGGTCGACCGACTGGCCGTCCGGCACGACGTAGGCGACCAGCCGCTTCTGGCCGGGGACGTCCTCGTTGACGATGACCGCCGCCGACCGGACCGCGGGGTGGCCGCTGATCGTCGCCTCGATCTCGCCCAGCTCGATACGGAAGCCGCGCACCTTCACCTGGTTGTCGGCACGGCCCACAAAGACGAGGTCGCCGCTCGGCAGCCGCTTCACCAGGTCACCCGTGCGGTACATCCGCGCGCCGGACGGGTCGAACGGGTTGGCCACGAACCGTTCGGCGGTGAGGCCGGGCCGGTTGAGGTAGCCGCGGGCCAGGCCAGCGCCCGCCAGGTACAGCTCCCCCGGCTCGCCGTCGCGCACCGGCCGCAGCTCGGCGTCGAGCACATGCCCGTCGACACCGCGGATCGGGCGGCCCATCGGCGGGGCGGCGTCACCGGTCGCGGGCTCGCTCATCGTGGCGACCACGGTGGACTCGGTCGGCCCGTACACGTGCACCAGGCGCCTGCCCGGCGCCCACCTGGCGGCCAGCTCCCGGGAACACGCCTCGCCGCCGACGATCACGCTGGTCATGGTGGGCAACGGCCGGTCGGGCAGCGACGCGAGCATCGCGGCGACGAGGTCGGTGTGGGTCACCC
>DATLIA010000254.1:0-41545 GCA_035540215.1 Actinokineospora sp.
GTCCGACCGCCGCTCGTTGAGCGCGGCGACGGTGTCGATGAGCTGAGTGATCGCGCCGACCGCCGCCGCGCGCAGCAACCGGGCCTGCGACTGGTGCCCGGAGCCCGCTGAGACGAACCAGTCGCGCAAGCCGCGCCACCGGTTGCGCCAGCCGTCGAGTGCCCTGCCGTAGTCCTCGGTCACGAGTTCGTGGTCGGGTGCCGCGTCGACGGCTTCACGCTGGGCGACGACACCGAGCAGGCGGTCGACGTCGTCGCCGTCGATCTGCCCGAGGAGCGTGGCGATCTCCGCGCCGCGGTTGGCGAGATCGGCGATGAAGCGATTGATGTAGTCGATGAGGCGCTGCTTGTAGGCGACGAACGCCTCCACGTCACCGTCCGCGAAGTCGATCACTCGGCGAATCGAGGCCATGAACGCCTGGGCGTTGTCGGCCAGACCACTGAAGCGCTCCGCGAGGCCGAGGAGGAGCAGGTGCGCCTTCGCCGGGTCCAGGTCGGCCGGGTCCAACACGGCCAGGTCGGCGAAGGCCCTCAGCTGCACCGCGATGTCGGCCAGTGCGACAGACTGCAGCGCGCCGCGCTTGCCGATCGCTTCCTCATATACGGCGATGGCATCCTCCGCGGCCTGCCCGCGCGGAGTGAGCTGATAGAGATAGCGGGCGCGGTGGAAGTCGGCGACGGTGGTGACTCGACCCGTGTCCGGGTCGGAGCGCAGGTTCCCCCAGCCGACGAGCTGGTCGAGCGCCGATCCGACCTGCTCGACGTCGCCACCGCTGAGCTCGGCGGCGACGTCCTCGGGCCGGAGATGGACGATGAACCGGTCACGGGCGCGGGCGAAGGTCCTCAGGACGCTGCGGTAGATCGCCGCGTTGGGTGCGCTCAGGTGCGCGAACGCATGGGTCTGCGCGGCAGGCTCGCCGAGGGTCATACCCCACATTGTGACCGCACCGGAACACAGTCCTGGTCACCCGGTCGAAGACACGCAGTCGACCTGCCGCGATGGCCAGACCTACGAAACGACTGCTTCGAGGACTCGGGCAATCGGCGAGCCCGCCAGCGCGGGTGAGTTGGCCGGGACCGACCACACCTCCCGCTGCAGAAACGCACGGAACCGCTCTGCCTGTTCGACAGAGTCGAAGTCGAGGTCGACGACGATGTGGCGCGAGTCGTCGACCGGCTGCTGGACGCGGTGGGCGAGGACGCCCGCCGCGGTCCTGGCGGGGGCGAAGCGGTCGAATGCCGCTCGCCAGGTCGCCAGGTCGGTGATCGGGTGCTCGATGTGCAAAGTGACCATGCCGACCACGGTAAACACGCCCGCGACCTCGGAGTATCCCTGGAACAGGGGGTACCGTCGGGCCCGTGGTGACGCGGGCGGGGGCGGAGCGGATCGAGCGACGGTGCCGCGACCAGCGCGACGACCGTCCGGCCAGGGCCGCGGTGCTCGCTGAGCTGCGACGGTCGGTGCCGTTCGACGCGTACGCGTGGGTGGTGACCGATCCCGAGACGAACGTCGGCACGTCCCCATTGGCCGAGGTGCGCTCGCCGCTGCCCGCGTTGATCCGGGCGAAGTACCTGACTTCGGTCAACCGGTGGACGACGCTGCCTGCGCGGCGCGCGGTCGGGCTGGCCGAGCCCGCCGAGAGCCTGGTCTGGCGGGAAACCCAGCGGCAGCACGGGGTAACCGATGTCGCTTCGGTCCGGCACGCTGACCGGTATGGGTGCTGGGCCTTCCTAGACCTATGGCGCGTCGGCGGCCGGTTCAGCACCGCCGAACTCGACTTCCTGAGCACTGTCGCCGCGCCGATGACCGCTATGGCGCGCGGGCTGCAGGCAAGGGCGTTCGACCGTTCAACCGAGGCGCCAGACCCAGGTGGGCCGGTCGTCCTAGTGCTGTCGCCGGATCTGGAGGTCCGCGCTCAGACCGCGACGACCGACGCCTACCTGCGGGCGCTGATCCCGCCGACCGACGAGCGGCCGCCGATCCCCGCCGCCGCGTACAACGTCGCCGCGCAGCTGTTGGCTGTCGAGGCAGGCGTCGACGACCATCCGCCGATGGCGCGGGTGCACCTCGCGCCCGGTCGGTGGGTGACGCTGCGGGCGGAGCGGCTGGCGGGGGACATCGCGGTGACGATGGAGCGCAGTTCGCCCGCTGAGCGGCTGGCCGTGTTCCGCCGGGCTATGGGTCTATCGGCGCGCGAGGGGGAGTTGCTGGCGCATCTCGCGGAGGGACACGCGACGGCCGATGTGGCGCGGCTGATGGTGTTGTCCGAGCACACCGTCCAAGACCACATCAAGGCGATCTTCGCCAAGACCCAGTCGCACAGCCGGGCGGCGCTGCTGTCGCGGATCAACGGCTGACCATGATCGACCTCACACGGCTCACGCTGCGCTACCAAGCCCATGTGAACCCCCGGTGTCAAACCTATTACGTCGTACAACGAAATGACCTGGGCTGATCCCGATCTTCGGTGTCGACCATCCCCGAGTGCCGTTCACGTTCTGTCGATCATGCTCGAAGTTGATCGTCCATAGTGGACCTCCGCGCGCTGCTAGCGTCGATTTCGGTGCCGTCACATGGCATCCACGACAACAGGAGGCAACGAGATGTCCAACCGTATGCGCACCGTCACCACCGTCCTCGCGGGTACCGCCGCCGCGTTCGCGTTCGCCGCGGGCACCGCGCAGGCCGCCCAGAGCAACTCGGTGTACATCTACAACGACACCGCCGCGGGCTGCGCCACCAGCGGTAACAACGGTGTCGCAGGCGGCGTGTTCGCCTCCTACAGCTGCGTGAACGGCGTCGCGGGTCACTCGCTGTTCGTGACGGCGAAGGCGGGCACGGTCAGCAACGTCTACATCAACACGCTCCCGACCCTGGCCTCGTGCAACTCGGCGGGCAACAACGGCGTGTCCGGTGGCGTGTTCACCACCTTCAACTGCCAGAACGGTGTCGCTGGCTACAGCCTGTCCGTCTCCGGCTGATCCACCGCCCAGGGGGACGCCACCGCGTCCCCCTGGGCGCGTTATTCACGAGCACGCGCGACCGGTGTTTGCGAGGCTGGCACGGTGCTGGTGACATGGATGGACGAACAACTCGCCGCGGCCGGGATCACCCGGACCGGCGCGGTCGGCGAACCCCGCGTGCGGCCGTGGTCGACGGTGCTGACCGCGCCGACGACAGCGGGACCGGTGTGGCTCAAGGAAACTTGCGCGGCCAACGGCTTCGAGGCCGGTCTCTACGAGATCCTGCGCGCCGTCGCCCCGAACCGGGTCCTGGACCCCATCGCCGTCGACACCGATCGCGGCTTCCTGCTACTCCCCGACGGCGGCGCACCGGTCGGCTGGGACCTGCCGCCCGACGACCTCGTCGCCATCCTGGTCGACGTCCTGCCCCGCTACGCCACCCTCCAGCGCGAACTGGCGCCCCACGTCGACCGGATGCTCGCCGCGGGCGTCACCGACATGCGCCCGGAGATCATGCCGACCCGGTTCGCCGAGGCCGTGTCCGCCGTCGGCGGCCTCCCGGAGGTCGAGGCCCACGAACCCGAGTTCCGCGACTGGTGCGCCCGCCTGGCCGAGTCCGCGGCTCCCGCCAGCCTCGACCACAACGACCTGCACCCGGCCAACATCCTGCTCGACGACCCGGCCGACCCGGACACTGTGCGCTTCTATGACTGGGGCGACGCGGTCATCGCCCACCCCTTCGCCGCGATGTTCGTCCCCCTCAAGGTCCTGCTCGACAAACTCGGCCCCCAAGCCCCCGCCACCCTCCACGTCCGCGACGCGTACCTGGAGGTCTTCACCGACCTGGCCCCGCGCGCCGAGCTGGTCGCCGAGCTCGACCTGGCCTGCCGGGTCGCCAAGGTCGCGCGCACGCTCGTCTGGGCCCGCGCCATCGCCACCGACCCCGGCGAGTGGGCAGACGCCCCACGCGAGACCCTCCTCAGCCTCCTCGCCGACTCGTACTACTGACGTTCCAACCTCCTGGCCTGGCGGAACGTTCGCCGGACGTCCTCATCCGGAAAGCACGAAGCCAGCCAGGCCACCTGGGTCCGACGAGCCCACCAACTCAGGTCTGGGGCGACCAGCGTGGCCACCCGAACCAAGTCTGGCGACCCGACGCGGGCCTTTCGGGCCATCCAGCGCACCGCGACGACCCCAAGGTCAGGATCAGCCAGCACAGCGGCAAGGAGCTCAGCCGACTCAGCCGGATACTCGACGCTCAACCGAGCCGGATCTGGCGTGTCGACGGCCGGATCGCTGGAGAATCCGAGCACCCACATCGCCACCGATAGTCCGGCCGGGTGGCCTGCCCGGCACCACTGGACTACCGCGGCCACGACCGCGTCGCGATACTCGGCCCGAGACAACAGGGTCAGGACCGCGCGGACAACCGCCGCCTGTACTCGCCGGTACCCGTTGGAGGCCAGTTTGCCCAGCCCGGCGAGAGCATGGTCGAGGTCGTGACCGGCGAACCGCGACCCGTACACCCATGCGGCGATCGCGGGCCGATAGGACCGAGCACTGGCGATCCACTCGTCAAGCGTCTGCCGAACCACCGGCTCGAGTTCGTAGTCATCAGCCAGCCGCATCAACACGTCACGGGCGGTGTCTCGCTGAAGTTGGTCACTCTTGCCGGAAAGGCTTCGAACCGGCGCGAGCGGATCGTGGGCGGGCAACGCGGTGATCAGCAAGCACAAGGCGCGCGCGGTCGCACCGGGAAAGGTACTCAGCAGTTCCCTGTCGCACATCCACTTGAGCAGCGCATCGGCAGCGAGGTGATACTCACGCCAGGTGTGCAGGAGAGCGGCGGACGCCCAATCCGGCCGGGTGAACGACACGGTTTCCTCGGTCAGTCCAGGGAACCGGGAATGGTCTCTGACCACTGTGCCGGCACGAACCGTGGCGAGCATCGCCGACTTCGTCCGGTCGAAGCCGGTGCGCCGGACACCGAGTTCGCCCCGATCGGCCGCCATGATCAAAGACTCCAGCTTCAACGCCTCTTTGACGACCAGTTCATATGGTTCGTTCTCCAGGATCGCGACCGTGAACGACAGGCAGTGATCGAACACCGACCAAGTCGTCATAACCTCCGCGACCGCGCCGCCCGTGTCCATGTCCAACTCGGCTTGGGCGGCGCCAACGGCCAGTCCTTCATGGGCGACTCTCCTGGCCAGGTCAGCGGCGAACGCAGCCTTGCGGGGCGGGTCGCCCGGACGCAGCCGGTCCACGAGGCAACCCTTGAATGCCTGCATCGCATCGTCGGTCTGCCCGGTTCGCAGATGATCGACCGCGACTTCGACCGGGTCAGGGACCCCAAGTCCGACGACCTGCCTGCGCGCGTGCGCGGGCATCTGCCGTGGATCGTCAACGATGATCACGAGGTAGCCGCCCGCGGCTCGGACGATGTGCTGGGCGTGGTCGAACTCCCAGCCCTCGACACTCAGGCCGCCAGGTCCACCGCAGTCCCAGAGGTAGCCCTCGCCCGCACTGAGATCCGACTCCACCAATGCGTCCAGTGGCCGGTCGCGTTTCAACTCGGCCACCGCGATCGAGACTCCGACCAAGAGCCTGCGCGCCGCGTGTGACCGGCCAGTTCCTTGACCGGACAGGACGACGATCCGGTCCTTCGCCAAGATCGCGACCGCGTCGTCGAACCGCCCGGGCGCGACGAAGTGACGCCGCACATCCTCAAGCTCGGCGGCACCGGCGCGCCGCATGATCACCGTGGTCTCCGCTGCCCATGACGCATGGAAGTGGACAGAGTCCGCGCTGGCGACCTGAACGCCGTTGTTCACACCGAAGTTGTCGCTGCGGGCGAATGGAATGTAGCGGGCTTCCTCGCTGGTGAGTTCCTCAGCCGACGCATCGGCATCGTCGCTCATCGCGAGCCACCGAAGACGACCCCGCCGGTGATCGAGGCGGCTTGGACCCCGTGGTTGACCCCGGTGTTGTGCACGATGTGTCCGCCCGTCGGCGAGGAATCGGCGACAGGCCCAGCGGTTTCCGCCGCACCGGGGAACAGCGACTTCGCCTCGAAACCAGGGATTCGGACCCACCCTCGCTCGGCGAATTCCTTCACCCGCACGTCGAGCGGAGCGAACTCGCCGCCGCGCACCAAGGACACGTACGACCCGCCGAAGATCAGCCGGTGGGCGGCGTCGGACACGATGAGCCCGGCGTGGGCGCCCTCGCGGTTCTCACCGACGCACCGCTGGACAACGGCCTTGAACGCCGCCGCGTCGAGCAGCCGGTTGAGGGTGATCTTCGGGTCGGCGAACGATGGCGGTGGCGCGACCGGGCCGACGTCGATCGCGATCCGCAGTCGTAGATCTGGCTGAGACCAGTCGTTGCGCTGTCCGGCGACCGTGTTGATCCGGTCGGCCGCGTCCACCAACGCGCCGAGCATCGGACTGGGCATGACCAACACCAGGCCGTCGCCGGTGTGCTCACGCTCGACGGCCTGACTCCGGTCGAGCCCGCAGGCGCTGAACGCCTTGTCGATGATCGACCGGAGCTCCCTTGGCACAACCGCACGATGGTGCCCGGGCAGCGACGCGGACCCGACCACGTCGACTCCGATCAGGGCCCGGTGTTCGGGAAGGAGCTGCACGACGACCTCCACGCGTTCGGCGACAGGCCCAGCGTGCTGACCGTGCCTGCCCCGCACTCCCGGAAATCCGGGACAGGTAGCGATCAATCCGACGTGTCCACCAAGCGCGCGAGCGCGTCCCGATCCGGCAGGACGTATCGCAGCCTGCTGGTCGCGACCAAGCCCGCCACCCGCAGCGCCCGAAGCGCGGCCTCGACGTGCTTCTCCGAGGCCGCCACCGCCTGAGCGAGCTCGCGCTGGCTGATTCCGCGAACCTCGAGTCCCGTGTCATGCGGCTCGCCGTGGCTGTCAGCCCAGATGAGCAGCTGCACCGCGACCCTCGTTGCGACTCGGTGCGCGGCCAGCGTCAGATGCCGCGCGTCGGCGTGACGGAGCCTGCGGCTCAGGACATCGTTGACGAGCATCAGAATCCGAGGATCCCGGTGAGCCAGCCTGTTGAACACGGCACCGGGAATGTGCACAGCCGAACCGTCCCGATGCGCGATCACGGTCGCGCTGCGACGATCCCCGCTGATCACGCCCAGCTCGCCCATGAGTTCACCTGGACCGTGGACTCCGACGATGGTCTCCGTGCCGTTGGCGGCCGTGAGTACCACCTTCACCGCACCCGACTCGATGAGTAGTACCTCGTCGCTCTCGGCTCCCACGCTCATGAGCACGTCACCTCGACTGAACGACCGGGTCATCCCCACCTGGCGCAACGCGGCGCGCGCTCGTTCGACCGGTTCCACCAGCGCCCCCTGACACTTTCCGTACTGGACCGATCTCAGAACGTAGCAGTGGGGTCTGACGTGAACACCGCTTGAGCCGACCCGTGCGGTAAAACAGGCGGTATGGACAGCAACGACAGCGTCGATGAGGTGACCGACGCCGTGCTGACCGCGTCGCGGCTGCTGGTGGCGGTGTCGGCCCGGTCGATAGCCGAGGTGGACGACACGATCACGCTGCCGCAGTTCCGGCTGCTGGTGATCCTCTTCACCCGGGGCACGCAGAAGGTGACCGCGCTGGCGGAGCTGCTGGGCGTCAACCCGTCGACCGCCACCCGGACCGTCGACCGGCTGGTGCACGCCGGGATGCTCGACCGCAGGCAGAACCCGGCGTCGCGTCGGGAGACGCATGTGAGCCTGACGCAGGCGGGCACGACGGTGGTGTCCGACGTGACCCAGCGGCGGCGCGCGGAGATCGCGCGGGTCGTGGCGGCGATGCCGGTGGCGAGCCGCGGCGGGCTGGTGGCCGCGCTGACCGCGTTCGCCGAGGCGGGTGGTGAGCCGCCCGCGGCGACATCGCCGTATCAGGTGGACGACACGGACTGGGCCTGACAGCCTGCCGGGATGGAGATCGAGCGCAAGTTCCTGGTCGTCGACGACTCGTGGCGGTCGGCGGTGGTGTCCAAGCGGCGGATCGTGCAGGCGTACCTCGCCATCGGCGAACGAGCCCAGGTCCGGGTCCGCAGCACCGGCGAACAGGCGTGGGTCACGGTCAAGGGCCAGACGGCGGGCGTGTCCCGCGAGGAGTTCGAGACCGAGGTGCCGGTCGACTTCGTCGACGGGGTGCGCGCGGCCGGGCTGTGCGAGGGCGAGCCGGTGGAGAAAGACCGACACGTAGTCGATGTCGAAGGCCACTTGTTCGAGGTCGACGTCTTCCATGGCGCCAACGAAGGGCTCATCCTGGCTGAGCTGGAACTCGACACGGCCGACGCCGAGTTCCCGCGCCCAGGGTGGCTGGGCGCCGAGGTGACCGACGACAAGCGATACCGCAACGCCTACCTCGCCAAGTCGCCCTATACCGCCTGGTAGGTGGAACCCCGGCCGGGACCCACACGTCTACCCGACGACTCAAGCGCAGAGGGGACGACACGATGGCCGACATCGAGTACAGCTTCGGCACCGGCGAGGGCGCCCCAAACGTCCACCATGGTCAGACCAATGTGGACGTCGACGGTGACGGCACCGCCGACGCCATCGCGGTCGACTTCGACGGCGACGGCCGCTACGACGACGCGATGTGGGACTCCGACGGCGACGGTGTCGCCGACACCGCGCTGCTCGACCTCGACGACGACGGCAACGCCGAATCCGCCTACAGCGACCCCACCGGCCTGGGCACGTGGAACGCCAAGGGCCAGGGCGGGGACCACGACGACAAGCCGGACGCGACCGGATCCGACACCGGGTCGACCGAGACGACGGAGAAGACGGACAAGACGGGCGCCGACCAGACGGGAACTGAGGACGGCGACAAGGGCGAGACCGGCAAGGAAGAGACCGACAAGGACGAGGAACCGGACTTCGAGAACGTCCCGGTCGAGGTCGACTTCGACGACGAACCGGCCGAAGAGGACACCGCCGAACCCGAGCCCGAGCCGGACGACACCGCGGCCGACGAGGAAGACCAGCCGGACGACGAACTCGACGAGTCCGGCACGGACTTCGACACCGCCGAGCCCGACGACAACGCGGGAAACGCCCTGTCCGAGTGGTATTCGGACCTGTGAACCCGCCGCGGCCCGGGATCCAGCGTCCCGGGCCGCTAGCGTGTTGTCACGTGACCACAAACCGCCGCGTGTTCCTTGGCGCGGCCGCCCTCGGCCTGGTCGCGGCCTGCACGCCACCCCAACCGCGGCAGCTCGCGTCCGCCGAACCGACGACGCCCGCGCCCAGCCCCACCACGACGACGCCACCCGTCACGACCGAGCCGACCACCCCGGCGCCGACGACCACCACGCCCCGGCCCACCGCGACCACGGGCCGCGCGGCCACGATCGCCGCCTACCGCGACGCGCGTCCAACGGCGTTCGGCCTGACCGTCCCCGGCGTCGTCACCCGCATGCCCGGCCCCACGGTCGCCCTGACCTTCGACGCGTGCGGCGGCCCCGGCGGCAGCGGCTACGACCATGCCCTGATCACCACCCTGCGCGAGCTGGGCACGCCCGCGACGCTGTTCCTCAACGCCCGCTGGATCGACGCGAACCCGGCCGCCTTCCGGGACCTGGCCGCCGACCCGCTGTTCGACATCGGCAACCACGGCACCCGCCACCTCCCGCTGTCGGTCACCGGCCGCGCCGCCTACGGGATCGCGGGCACCCGCGACGTCGCGGAGGCCTACGACGAGGTCGCCGCCAACCACACGGCCCTGACCCAGGCGATGGGCCGACCGCCCGCGTTCTTCCGCTCGGGCACCGCCCACTACGACGACGTCGCCACCCGCGTCGTCGCCGACATCGGCGAACGCGTCATCGGCTTCGACATCAACGCCGACTCGGGCGCCCGGTTCAGCCCCGGCCAGGTCAAACACGCCATGGCGGGCGCGGGACCTGGCTCGATCGTCATCGCCCACATGAACCACCCCGGGAGCGGAACCGCCCGCGGGATGGCCCATGCGCTGCCGGACCTACTGGCCCGCGGCCTGCGCGTCGGCAGGCTGCGCGACCACCTCAGCTAGCGATCACGGCCAAGGGCCGGAGTTGCAGGGGATGAACGTGCTGTCTTCCTTCTGGCTCACGGAGTCGGTCACCACGACCCGCACCTGGTAACCCGAGATCCGGCACGGGCGGAGGCCGGTGAACCACTTGTCGTTGAGTGCGGTGTAGAGGGTTCCGTTGAGATACCAGCGAACAGTGGCGGGCCCGACAACCCCGGCCGCCGACGCCTCGCATATGAACTGGCTCGCACCCGAGTCGCAGAAGTCGATGGTCACCGACGTGACAGCGCCCGCCTGAGGCACCGCGACGAGACCGAGCCCAGCCGCGAACGCCACCGTCGCGGCGGCGCGGGTCACCGTTTGTAAGACGCTCATCCTGCTCCTTCGCCGTTGGAGGAACGTCCCAAACTATTGGTCGGATCCGACCATCACCATCGGGCGAACGAGCGAACGCGTTCCCAGCCATTCCCGATCACCCCACGACCTCAGGCGCAGGTTCGCCCTGCGCGTATCTGGCAACCCGTGGCGCGGCGGCCTGACAGGCTGGCCCCATGGCACTGCTCGAAGTAGTTCTCGGAGACATCACCAGCCAGGACGTCGACGCAGTCGTCACTGCCGCGAACGAGTCGCTGCTGGGCGGCGGCGGTGTCGACGGCGCGATCCATCGCGCCGCTGGGCCACGACTGGCCGAGGCGGGCTCGGCTATCGCACCGTGCCGGCCAGGAGACGCGAAGGTCACCCCCGCGTTCGACCTCACCCCGGCCCGCTACGTGATCCACACGGTCGGACCGGTCTGGGAGGACGGCACCCAAGGCGAACCGGACACGCTCGCCTCTTGCTACCGCCGCTGCCTCTCGATCTCAGACGACCTCGGACTCCACAGCATCGCGTTCCCGGCGATCGCCACCGGCGTATACGGGTTCCCCACCGATGAGGCCGCGAGGATCGCGGTGACCACGATCCGTTCGACACCCACCAGGACGGCACTCATCAGGCTGGTCGCGTTCGACCAAGACACCTACGACGAGCTGACAGCCGCGTTGGCCGACGGGTCGAACAGCTAGCTTCGACCACCGCGGGGTTCGACATGGACTTCAGCTGCCCGAAGTCAACACACTGACAACTCCGACAGGTCAGGGCCCCGAACCCGCCGTCGTAGAAGAGGTGGCCGTCCATCGTCGATCCCGCAGTTGCGCTTTGCACCCATCGCCGGGAGGGCCTGGCCAGTGAAGCTGGATGTCAGCGGGGGCGAATGTCGGTCAATACCGATACGCGTCGCGGCGGTGTCGAATGGAGTGGATCTCCACGACGTGCGCGCCGGGATCGATCCGGTACAGGACGCGGTACGTCCCCCGTCGGACAGAGTGCAGTCCTTCGTACGGCTCGCCAAGCGGCTTGCCGACCCGGTGGGGATTGTCGGCCAACGCTCCGGTGATCAGCTCGTATGCCGCCGCAGCGACCTCCTGAGGCAGATCTTCGGCTAGCGCTCGACGCGCGGCGGGCTTGTACCTGATAGCCCAAGGCTCACTCACGCGACGCCTTGTTTGCCAAGGCGGTTCCGCATGATCTGCGCCATTTCCTCTTCGGAGGTGTAGTCCGCTGTCGCGGCGGACTCGGCCAGATCAGCTCGGGTCGCGGGGTCCGATAGGACTGCGATCGTCTCCATGAGTGATTCGTACTCGGCGATCGACATCAACATCACCGTGGGCCGACCGTTCTTGGTCAGCGTGAAGTGGTCGTGCTCACGCTCGGCGCGATCGGCCAGCTCAGCGATTCGAGCCTTGGCCTCCGTGATCGGAAGAGTCTCCATAGCGACCATCATAGCGACCGGTCGGAATTAAGGCCATCTTTCGGACTGAGTTACCATAATGACGTGTCTGTCGCGACCCCGTCCCTGAAGATCGGCTCGTACCGGGTCGATCCGGCTGTGGTCCTCGCTCCGATGGCCGGGATCACCAACGTCGCGTTCCGGACGATCTGCCGCGAGTTCGGCAGCCCCACCTCGCTCTACGTCAACGAGATGGTCACCGCCCGCGCCCTCGTCGAGCGCGACTCGAAGACGATGGAAATGATCACCTTCGGCCCCGACGAGCACCCGCGCTCCGTCCAGCTCTACAGCGTCGACCCGGTCAACGTCGCCGAGGCCGTCAAGATCATCGTCAACGAGGACCGCGCCGACCACATCGACATGAACTTCGGCTGCCCGGTCCCGAAGGTGACCAGGAAGGGTGGCGGCGCCGCGCTTCCTTACAAGCGCAGGCTGTTCGCCGACATCGTCGCCGCGGCCGTGCGCAACGCCGAGCCCGCCGGGATCCCGGTCACCGTGAAGTTCCGGGTCGGCATCGACGACGAGCACGTCACCTACCTCGACGCGGGCCGGATCGCCGAGGCCGAAGGCGCCATGGCGGTCGCGCTGCACGCGCGCACGGCGGCGCAGCGGTACTCCGGCGAAGCCGACTGGTCGCGGATCGCCCGGCTCAAGGAAGCGGTCACGACCATCCCCGTCCTGGGCAACGGCGACATCTTCAGCGCCGCCGACGCGGTGCGGATGGTCGCCGAGACCGGGTGTGACGGGGTCGTGGTCGGGCGTGGCTGCCTGGGCCGACCGTGGCTGTTCCGCGAGCTGCACGCCGCCTTCACCGGCGCCGAGATCCCCGAGGGGCCCGACCTCGGCGAGGTCGGACGCATCCTGTTCCGGCACGCCGTCCTGCTCGCCGAGCACATCGGTGAGGACAAAGGTGTGCGTGACCTGCGCAAACACATGGCCTGGTACCTGCGCGGCTTCCCCATCGGCGCCGATCCGCGCAAGCGGTTCGGCATGGTGTCGACGCTGTCCGAGTTGGCCGACCTCATCGGACAGCTCGACCACACCGCCCCGTACCCTCCTGACGCCGAGGGGCCGCGCGGCAGGCAGGGGTCGCCGGGCAAGGTCGCGCTGCCGGAAGGCTGGCTCGACGACCCCGAGGACGCCGCCGTGCCCGCGGGCGCGGAACTGATGCACTCAGGGGGATGACCGTGCGCAGGGTGGTCGTGGTCGCGCTGGCGGCCCTCAGCGCGGGCTGCGCGGCGACGGTTCCCGGCCGCGCGCTGCCGGTCGGCGGTGGCAGCGCGCCGAGCCAGGAACGCGAGATCGTCAGCCAGTACTTCACCGACTTCAACGAGGCCGCCGCCGAGGGCGCGGGCACCCAGCGCGACTTCCTGCGGCGGACCCAGCACCCCGACTTCACCGACCGCACCTGCGAGCTCGGCGACCTCGTGCTGACCATCGAGCCCGCGCTGTCCACGCTGCGCGCCGACACCAAGTGGAAGCCGGAGAAGGCCACGTCCCGGCCCCGCGGCTCGGTCTACGTGGTCGGCGTCTCGGTGCGCATCCGTCGCGACAACGCGACGCTGGCCGAGCAGATCGCCTCGCAGCGGGTCGTGGTGCTCGACGGCCGCGCTTACGGCTTCGCGCCCTGTCCGACCGGCTGACTCCATCCGGGTTACAGCGGCGGGCGCTCTCGGCGACCGTTTCGGCCGCTTGTCACTGACTTGGCGCAGGGGCCGGTCCACCAGACGGGGGAATTCCCACCTCCAGTCGTCCCGCCCGCTCAAGGCCCGCCTCATTACAGACGACACACACGTAGGTAGGAGGTGACCGCGGTGGCCGCACTGGGACGAGGTGTCGCCGAGCCTGAGCCCGCCCAGCGGGAGCGGGCCACCGGCTGGCGCAACGAGCCGACGGTGCCCCTGCGCCACCCGGCGATCACCGACGAGACGGACTCAGGCCCGCCCGCCGACGCGGCCAACCTGGTCAGCCTGCACGAGTCGATCGCCGCGCTGCTGGCCTCCCGCGGGCAATACCGGCAGGCCTACCAGCACCTGCGGTCCGCGCTGGACCTGATGTCGGAGCTGAGCGCACCGCCGCAGATCCCCGAGCAGTTCCGCCGAGAGGTCGACCGGCTGCGCCGCGAGCACGCCGAGGCGCACGAGCAGAGCATCCGCGACAGCCTCACCGCCACCTACAACCGCCGCTACCTCGACCAACGGCTCGTGGAGGTCGCCGCCGAGCAGCGCGCCGCGGCCGGGCTGGCGATCGCGCTGGTCGACCTCGACTGGTTCAAGCAGGTGAACGACACCTTCGGCCACCTCGTCGGCGACCGCGTCCTGCAGCGGGTGGTCGATCTGCTCCAGCAGGGCCTGCCGGACGGCGCGTTCTGCGCCCGCTACGGCGGCGAGGAGTTCGTACTCGTGCTCCCCGGCGTCGACCGACCGGCCGCCGTCGCGCTCGCCGAGGCCGCGCGGGCACGGGTCGAGACGTTCGCGTGGTCCTCGCTTGTGCTCGGCCTCCGCGTGACGATCAGCATCGGCCTGTCGCACGAACCGGCGCTGCACGTGGCGCACAACACACCTCGTTCCGGCGAGCGGCAACTCCGCGAGGCCGACACACTGCTCTACACAGCCAAGCAATCGGGTCGCAACGCTGTCGCTTATCTGCTCGACGGTAAGGCTCACCTGGCCGGACCGGCCGCGGGCAGGCGTGCGGTGGCAACACCGCGCGCAGTGACCCGCTGAGCGGACCAAGCGATCCACTACTCGCCCGATCGGGCTAAGGCCATCGGCGTAATTGCGTACCGATAGTGAACAAAACTCGGCCGATGGTCGTCACGGACGGCCAGTCCGCCGTACTATCGCGTCCGCACTGCCACGTTCGGACAAGGCGCGCGGCGCGGCCCGACAACGTGTTGATAACCACCTGACAACGGTTCGAGCGGTACTTAGGAAGGAGCACGGGTGCGCGACGATCACGACCCCGACGGCTCCCCGCTCGCCGAACGCCCAGCCCAAGGCGGAAAACGCCGTGCGCCGGAGCCCGCCGAGACCCCCCGCAGACGGCGGCGGTCCATGGAGGGCGCGGGCGGCGTGAGCGTGTCGGACCTGGTAGAGCGGCACAACGGGTCACGTCCGAATCTCCAGCCGGTGCCACCCGCTCAGGTGAGACCGGCCGACATACCCAGCGAGACCCACGCCCTGCCCGAGTACCCCGGTGAGTTCCCGGCGCCCGACGCCGATGTCACACCGTCCCGCCCCGGCCGCCGCCGCGCCGCCGAGGAGCCCGAGAGCCGCTCGTCCCTTGCCGATGCCTTCGTCGGCGGCAGCACTGGCCGCCGCGCCATCGTCGAGCCGGAACAGTTCCCCACCGGCAAGCGCGCCAAACCCGAACCGACCGGCAAACGCGCCATGCCGGACGCGCCCGCCGAGGGCCGACGCTCCAAGCAGGACCCGCCACGATCGGCTGAAACCCCCACCGGCAGGCGCGGTCGCTCCGAGGAGCCCGTCGGTTCCCCCGAACCGCGGCCCGGCGGCCGGGCCAAGGCCGAACCCGTCGCCCCGGACCAGCCGCGCCCGATCCTGCACGCGCCGATCCCGGCCGAGGTGGCGATCCAGCCCGCGAGCGGTCACACGAAGCAGAACGACGACAACCCGATCGGGGAACGCCGCCTCCCCAACACGGGTCAGCCCGCCGTGCAGACAGGCCGCGCCGGTACGCCCCGCCAGGCGGGCCAAGGCGGCGTTCACCCCAATGAGGCGACGCTCGCGGGCCAGCGGCCCGCCGACGCGCGCTACGGGCAGCCGAGCCTCACCGGGATGCGCCCGGTCGCCGACCCACGCCAGACCGGCTCGCACCCCCGCCGCGATGGTGGGCCTCGGCCCGGTCAAGCCGGACAGCGGCCGACCCCCGATCAGAACCTCAGCGGACCCCGCGCGGGTGAACCGAGCCTCACGGGAATGCGTCCCGTCGCCGATCCCCGCCTCCCGCGGCCCGAGAACGGCGGTCCTGGCCCACGCCAAGGCCAAGCCGGGCAGCGTCCTGGCGAAGCCAGCCTGAGCGGGATGCGCCCCGTCGCCGACCCGCGCCTCAGCGGTGGTCTGGCTCGGCCGGACAACGCACCCGACAACGGTGGACACGGGCAAGCGGGCCCGCGCCAGACCGGTTCGTATCCGCGCCCTGGCGAGGACGCGCGGGCAGGCCAGGGGCACCCACGGCCGAACGGCCCGTTCCCCGGCCCCGATGGCTCCGGACCGCGCCCGACGCCGGGTGGGCCGATCGGTCAGCCCGGCGCCCTGGCCGAACCGACTTCCTCCCGACCGGGTGCGCACCCCGGCAGGCCCGGCTTCGCACCGCGCCCGGAACAGACCGGCCGCCCGGTCGGCGAACAGCACGCGGGCCGTCCCGGCGAGGCCAGCCTCACCGGCATGCGTCCCGTGGCCGACCCCCGCAACAGCGGCGCCCACCCGCGGCCGGACAACGGCGCCCACCGCCCGGCCGCCCCGCAGCCAGGCGACCTCGGACAGCGACTCGACGGACCTCCGGTCACCGGCCGCCAGCCGTTCCCCGGCGCGACGGACCAGCAGGCACCTGGCGCCGACACGTGGGCGTCCGGCCCGCACGGGCCCAACCAGGGTGCGCGACCGACCCCCGGCAGGCGCCCTGGCGAGGCCAGCCTCTCCGGCATGCGCCCCGTCGCCGACCCGCGCAACGCGGGCGCGCACCCGCTCGACCCGACGAGCTCCGGCAGGCACCCGGCCGCCGGCCGCCCGGGCCCCAACGTGGGCGGCCCGCACCCCGGCCAGACCGGCGCGTTCCCGGCCGAGTCACCCAACACCGGTGCCCGCCCGGCCCCCGGAGCCCCTGGCCACACCGGCGCCTTCCCGAATGACTCGGCCAACATCGGCGCCCGCCCGGCTCCCGGTGGCCCCCAGGCGCCCGGCCACACCGGCGCCTTCCCGGCACCCGGCGGCCACCCCCTCGACCAGCCCGCGGCAGGCCGACCGGAGCAGGCCGACGACTGGCAGCCGGACCGCCTCGGTGGCGAGGTGCGGATCCCGCGCCAGCTGCCGCCCGGCCAGTCCTCCATGCCGCGCCGGCCGCCGGAGCAGGACGACCAGCGCGTCGCGCTCACCCCGCCGCCCTCCGCCACCGACGCGGAGATCATGGGGCTCACCACCGAGATGGAAGCCATCGGTGAGCACACCCAGAAGCGCAGGCGGGTGGACGAGACCCTCGCGCGGTTCTCCAAGGTGCACGACGAGCTCAAGGCCGAGGAGAAGGCCCGCAAGTCGTCCAAGTTCAGCAAGCTCAACCCGTGGGCGGCCGACGCGGCAGCGCTCGACGACCACCTCGACGAGCTCGCGCTGCTCCCCGGTGAGCAGACCGCGCTGGTCGCGCCGGTCGACGAAGAGCCCGCCGGGACTCGCCTGCAGCAGAAGAAGGTCCGCAAGCAGACCCAGTCGACCAAGCTGGCCAAGGTCTTCGTGGCCACCATGGCCGCGCTCGTCTTCCTCGCGACCGGCATCGGCTGGGCATTCAAGAAGTCGACTTCGGACAGCATCGACCACGTCCGCGCGCTCGACCCGGACTCCGCGTCGATCCAGAACGCCGAGGCGCAGCACGGCGACGAGAACTTCCTGCTGGTCGGGTCCGACAGCCGGGAAGGCGCGGCGGCCGAGGACGGGGTCGGCGACACGAACGAGGTGCCGGGGGCGCGCTCGGACACGATGATGATCGCGCACATCCCGGCCGACCGGTCCCGCGTCGTCGTCGTGTCGCTCCCGCGCGACCTGGAGATCAACCGGCCCGACTGTGAGAAGTTCGACCCGAAGTCGTTCTCCTACACCGGGGAGACGGCCAAGGGGCACAAAACCGCGAAGCTGAACACGGCCTACCAGTTCGGCGGGCCACTGTGTCTCACCCAGGTCATCCAGGGGATCTCGGGGCTGCGGATCACCCGGTTCATTGGCATCGACTTCAACGGCTTCAAGGGCATGGTCGACGCGGTGGACGGCGTCAACGTCTGCGTCGAGAAGCCGATGTACGACGACACGCTCAATAAATGGATCGTGAAGGAGCCTGGCAAGGAAGTCGAGCTGCGCGGCGACCAAGCGCTGGACTTCGTGCGCGCCCGCCATGTGCGCGGCGACGTCACCTCCGACTACGGCCGGATCATCCGCCAGCAGCGGTTCCTGTCGTCGTTGCTGCGCAAGGCGATGTCGGCCAACGTCCTGCTCGACCCGGGCAAGCTGACCGGTTTCGCCAGCTCGTTCGCCGAGGCCACGTTCGGCGACAACATCAACCTCGACGCGATCATGCAGCTCGGCCAGTCCATGCAGAGCCTGGAAGCGGGCCGGGTCACCTTCATCACCGTCCCGACCGTCGGCGTGCGCAACGACAACGGCAACGAGACGCTGCTCAAGGAGCCGACGGCCGCGCTGTTCCGCGCGATCATCAACGACCAGGCCCTGCCCGGCGAGAAGCCCGCGGCACCCGCGCCCGCCGCGGGCAGCCCGCAGGCGCTGCCCCAGTCGGCGCCGCTGCGGCAGGCACAGCCGGTGGACCCTAAAACGCTCAAGATCCAGGTGCTCAACGGCGGCAATAAGACTGACAACATCGCCAGGGACACCGGCGCGGCGCTGACCAAGCTCGGCTACACCCTCGTCCAGAGCACCACGGGGCCGCCGGTGTCGAAGACCGTCGTTCGCTACGGCAAGGGCAACGAGGCCGCCGCGCAGACCCTGGCCTCGTCGGTCCCTGGCGCGACCCTGGAGGAAACCCCCAGCGCGGGCGGGGCGCTGATCCTGATCCTCGGCCCCGATTTCAAGGGCAAGGTCGTGGCACCGACGGGCACTGTGACGCAGCCGGAGCCGGAGAAACTTCCGGCGAACTTGTCCACTGTGAACGGCGGAGACGTCCGCTGCGCGTGATTTCGTTGCGCGTGGTTCACCTCGGATTCACCCAAGGATGGCGTACTCCCGCACCTGTCCATCTAGGCTGTGGCCATGCGTGAGGCTTACCATTCCGAACTCGGCGTGCTCGCCGACCAGCTCGCGGGTATGTGCGCCACGGTCGCCGAGGCGATGGAACTCGCGACCCGCGCCCTCCTGGAGTCCGATCTCGGCATCGCCGAGCAGGTGATCAGCGGCGACGAGAAGATCGACGACGCCCGGTCCGCCTGTGAGGAGCACGCGTACTCGCTGCTCGCCCTGCAGGCCCCGGTCGCCACCGACCTGCGCACCGTCCTCGCCGCGATCCACGCCGCCGAGAGCCTGGAGCGCATGGGCGACCTCGCGCTGCACGTGGCCAAGGCCGCGCGGCGCAGGCACCCGGCGCCCGTGCTTCCCGAGCCGATCAAGGGCTACTTCGCCGAGATGGGCCGGGTCGCGGTATCCCTGGCCCGCAAGGCCGAGGACGTCATCCGCACCCAGGACATCGACGCCGCGCGCGCCCTCGAGAGCGACGACGACGAGATGGACGACCTGCACCGGCACCTGTTCACGGTGATCATGGACAAGGACTGGTCGCACGGCGTCGCCTCGGCGGTCGACGTGACCCTGCTCGGCCGCTTCTACGAGCGCTACGCCGACCACGCCGTGTCGGTCGCCAAGCGCGTTGTCTTCGTCGTCACCGGCCGGATGCCCGGCTCGGGCGACGAGGACGACGACCTGTAGGTCCCGCTTACCGCCGCGGCGCCGCCGAGTCGATCAGCTCACCGAGCTGCTGGACCAGGCGCGCGCTGTCGGCGGGTGAGTACGTCGCCCGGACCTCGCCGTCGGGGTTCGGCCGCGACATGGTCAGGTAGCGGCCCGCGTCGGTGTCGATCCACCCGACGTTGCCCGCGTCGATCTCACGGCCGTGCCTGCCGCGCGCGCTGACGGCGAAGAACCCGAAGCCCTTGCGCGGCCGCTCAAGCATCGTCGCGGCCATCCGCAGCTGCGCCTCCGACGTCGAGCGCGGCGCACGGACCTGCTGGACGAATCCGTCCGACTTGGGCTGTGGCGCGTCCTCCACGACCTGAACGGACTGTCCAGGGCCCGCCGCCATGCTGGGCAGCAGACCGACCAGCGAGCGGGCGAGCCCGGTCGGGCTGATCAGCTCGAAGCGGATGCTCTGCCCCTCCTGCACGGCCAGCACACCGACCGTCCCGGAGGCGGCGGCGCGGGCCTTCACCGGCCGGTCCGCCTCGACGGTGCCGAGCATCCCGATCCCGATGTCATGGTCGCCGGTGACGGTGATCGCCGCCTCGACGTCCGGATCGATCTGGTCGCGCCGGATCAGCCCGCGGTTTGTGAGGTCGGTGAACACCGCCTTGGCGATGCGCTCTCTGTCCTCTTGGAACTGACCGAAACTGGGGATCTGGAAGGGAAACTGGCGGCAGCTCACCCGCAGGACCTGCGAGAGCATGTCCACAGCCGCCAGCGACAGGGAGAACGTCCGTGGCATCGCCGGGTCAGCCGCCGATCACGGGTGGCGCGGTCATCTCGTCGGTGCCGAACATCGCGTCCGGGTCGGCCTCGACCAAATAGGACGGACGCTGGTGCTCCTCGTCCTCGCCGCCCTGCCCGCGTCCGCCACCCATACCGCCGCCCATGCCCGCGCCCGCGCCGCCACGGCCGCCCGCGGCACCGCCACGCCCGCCCGTCGCCGCGTGCTCAGCCGCGAGCGCACCGGCCCCGGCACCCGCACCGGGCACCGAGCCCGACCCGACACCCCGGCCGACACCACCAGAACCAAGTCCACCGCCCGAGCCGAGTCCACCGCCCGCACCACCGGGGCCGCGTCCACCGCCAAGGCCGCCGCTGCCGCCGCCAGGTCCGAAGCCCGCGCGTCCACCGCCACCACCACGGCCCTGCCGCGCGCTGTCGCTGTCGCCGCCGAGGCCAGGACCCATCGGACCGCCGCCGATGGGCGGCATGCCGCCGGGGAACCCGCCAGGGTTGTGGCCGCTGCCCCCACCGGGGAGCTGCCCGCCACCGCCGCCGGGGCCGGGCGGCAGACCGCCCTCGAAGCCGCCAGGGTTCGTGCCCGCGCCGCCGCCACCGGGCGCGGGGATGAACCCGCCGCCGGTGCCGCCGCCACCAGGTCCGCCGGACCCAGGACCGCCGGTGCCGCCGCCAGGGGGCGGGTTGACGCCGCCGGGCTGGATCGTGCTGCCGTCGCCGGTGCCGCTGGAACCCGTGCCAGTGCCGGTTCCCGTGCCGCCGATGTTGACGTCGTTCCCGTCGGGCTTCCTCACCCCGCTGCCGTCACCTGGCTGGCTGGGATCCCCTGTCCCGCCCCCACCCATCGTGGGCGGCGGCGCGAACGCGGGCATCGTCGACGAACTACCGAGCGCGCCGTCATAAGTGCCGACGACCCGCGCGGCCTCCTGATGGGCGGCCTGACTCTCGCGGTAGTCGTTCATATAGGTCGCGTACTTGCGGACCATGTCGAGCGGATTGGTCGTCGTCGCCAGATCCCGATTGGCCGCGTCGGCGTCGAACGGCTTCTCCTCTGGCATCGAATTCTTCGCCTCGGCCAGCGCGGCGGACTGGATGGACGTCTGCGTCCCCGCCAGCTGCGCGCTCTGCCCGGCCGAACCGACCCAGTTGCCGACGTCGGCCATGAACTTGCGGGCCTGGTCGCCCGCATCGCCCTGCCAGTCGGCCTGGCTGTTGTTGATCGCGGCGGCCACATCGGTCTGGAACTTCGCCATCGCGTTGCCCGCGCTGAGATACAGGTCGCCCATCTCGCCGACCTGGTCCGGATCAACACCCTCGGTAACCATCGGCTTGAGCGCCGAATGCTCATAACTCAAGTAATTGCTCTGCTGCATCCCAGGCGGCGGCCGTGTGTCGACCCCAGCGGCCAACTGGCGGGCCTGGGCGCTCATCTCCTGGTTGTACTGGTCGTTGACGTCACTGTTGCGGGTGAACCGCTTCCAGATCTCCCACCAGCTCGAGTTCTCGATGTCCTGGTCGACCCGCTGCTCGGCCTCGTTGTGCACCTGCGCACTGGAGTCGGCGGTGCCGCGGCGGTCGATGTAGAGCGGACTGCGCGGATCATAGGTCGGGTCATACGCCGGGTTGCTGGTCTGCCCACTCCGCGAGACCTCGACGGTGGTGGGATCCGCCTTCGGCGGCGTGACGCCGGTCCGGACCGGTCCTGGCATGGTGACTCAACCTCCCACTCGGATCAGGGCAGTTCAGGTTCGACAAGCTTGGCGGCCTCAAGCACGGGAGCACACAGCTTCTGCCCGTCCGAACCAGCAGCCTGCACGTCGACTCGGGACTTGGCGGTGACCTCGATTGAGATCGCGCAGCCTTGGTTCTGTCCACGCAGCGTCTGGACGGCCTTGCGTGAACCGACAGTCAGCGGCTTCGGGTTGCCATCCCCAACCACGTCGGCGATGCCGAGCGACTCGAAGAGAGCGATGTCGAAGGTGTAGCTGTCGGCGATGCTGGCCCTATCCACCCGCCACTGGCAACCCCGCGCCTTCCCGATCTTGTCCTCCTGCCCGGGCTTGGTGATCCCAAGTGTGGACATCGCCGCCGAGTCGAGGAGGTCGCACGGCTTGACCGCAGCCAAGGGCGATGAGGTGTCGGACGTCGACGTCGGCGAGGTCCCGTTCTTCTTCGTTGTCGTTGTCGAGGCCGGTTCGGACCCGGGCGACGCGGCGGACGGCTCGCCGGTGGTCTTGTCCGAACAGGCGGTCAGCGTCAGCGCCAGCGCCGCAACGACAAGGAGCATGCGCTTCAACGAGTTGTCCCCCGAGATCACTTGAGCTTGCCCGCTTCCGCAGTGTCTGTGTGCTGGTAGTTGGCCATGGCCTGCTGAATGCCCTTCTCGGCCTCGGCCAAGGACTCACGGAACTGCTTGAGCTGAGTCAGAAATCCGTGCTGGTCGTTGGCGACTTGCTGCACGTACGGCTTGATGACGTTCGCCCCGTTGCTATTGCCCAACATGGGCTGCTCAGCAAGTCGCATGTTGTGGTTGGCCTGGCTGTCGACCCACGTCGCCATGTCGCGGATCGCGGCCAGCAGGGCGGCGCCGCCCTGTTCGTTGACCGAGAAGGCGCCTGTGGCGGCACCGGCGGCGAAGTCGGACATGGATTTGCCGATGGTGCTGCCCAGCGGTGAGCCGCCCGCGTCGTCGACGTACATGTGGTCCCCTATGTCCGATCGGCTGCCAGACCCCACAGGCACGGTACCAATCGCCCGGGAAGTGCGTCTTCGTTGTGACGAAATGACCGCTTCCGGGGTTCCCTGAAGGCGCCGACGTCCCCCACACACGGACCACGCGGGTCAGGGCAGGTTGGGTTCGACGAGCTTCACGGTCCTGGACGCGTAGTCACAGGACCGATCAAAGACGGGACCGGTACCTGCGACATCGACGCGCGTGGTGGCGCTGACGGCGAGCGAGTAGACACAGTTGTCAGCGATACCAGTCCAGTACGCCGCATCGTGCGCGCCGATCGCGGGAATGGTCTTAACCTCGCCCTTGGCGACGATGTCCTTGACTCCGAGCGTGTCGTAGACCGCCACCGAGAGGTCGAGGACCTCCTTGGCGGAGGTGCCTCTGATCGACCAACTGCACTGTCTGGCCCGGCCGATTTTCTCCTCCCGCCCCTTGCCCGGCAAACCCAGCTCCGCACGGGCGTCCGTGGTCACCAAGTCACACGGGTCCACCTTGGCCAACGGGCCGGCAGGGCTGTCGGCGGGTTCGGTCGGAATGCTCGTCGATCGCGCGATCGACTGGCTGTCCGAGCCTGGAACCGGGGTGCCAGGTGTGGTCGTGGAGCAAGCTGCCGCACCGACCAGGACCCCGAGGAATACTTGCCATACCACTGCGGTACGCATCACCGCGGCATCCTCCCGTACGCGCGTAGCGAACCGCTGTACGCCGGGCTGTTCCGTCCCGGAAAGGCGAGGTCCCCCACCCGAACCGGGCAGGGGACCTCGACAGAGCCAGACCGATCAGCCGAAGCGGCCCGAGATGTAGTCCTCGGTCGCCTTCTGGCCCGGGTTGGAGAAGATCCGCTCGGTGTCGTCGATCTCGACGAGCCGACCCGGCTGCCCCACGCCCGCGAGGTTGAAGAACGCCGTCTGGTCGCTCACCCGCGCCGCCTGCTGCATGTTGTGGGTGACGATGACGATCGTGTAGTCCTTCTTCAGCTCGCCGATGAGGTCCTCGATCGCCAGGGTGGAGATCGGGTCCAGGGCCGAGCACGGCTCGTCCATCAGCAGGACATCCGGCTGGACCGCGATGGCGCGGGCGATGCACAGACGCTGCTGCTGACCACCGGAGAGCCCGCCGCCGGGCTTGTTGAGGCGGTCCTTGACCTCGGCCCACAGGTTGGCGCCGCGCAGGGCGCGTTCGGCTACCTCGTCGAGCTTCTTCTTGTCGCGTTCGCCAGCGAGCTTGAGGCCCGCGACGACGTTGTCGCGGATCGACATCGTCGGGAACGGGTTCGGGCGCTGGAAGACCATGCCGATGGTCCGGCGGACGGACACGGGGTCGACGGTGGAGGCGTAGATGTCCTCGCCGTCGAGCTGCACCTTCCCCTCGGCGCGCGCTCCGGGGATCACCTCGTGCATCCGGTTGAGTGACCGCAGGACGGTCGACTTGCCGCAGCCCGACGGGCCGATGAACGCGGTGACGTTGCGCGGCGGCACCTGCAGCGAGACCCCGTCGACGGCGTGGAACTTGCCGTAGTAGAGGTTCAGGTCTTTGACATCGATGCGCTTGGCCATGGTTGCTCTACCGCCCGCTCACTTGGTCTTCAGGGAGGTCATCTTGGAGATCAGGGATCCCAGCAGGTTGAACACGGTGATGATGAGGATCAGCGTGACCGCCGCGCCCCACACCCGTGCCTCGCCGACCTCGTTGGTGGTCAGCCGCTCGGAGGTCATGAGCAGCGGCAGCGAGGCCATGCTCCCGCCGAACGGGTTGTAGTTGATGAAGGTCGTGTAGCCGACCAGGACCAGCACCGGCGCCGTCTCGCCCATGACGCGGGCGATGGCCAGCGAGATGCCGGTGATGATGCCGGACATCGCCGTCGGGATGACGATCTTGACGATGGTCTTCCACTTCGGGATGCCCAGCGCGTACGCGGCTTCGCGAAGCTCGTCCGGCACGATCTTGAGGAGTTCCTCCGTGGTGCGCACCACGACCGGGATCATCAGCAGTACCAGGGCGAGCGACACGGCGAAGGCGCTGCGCGGCTGGCCCATCGTGGTGATCCACAGCGCGTAGATGAACAGCGCCGCGACGATCGAGGGGACACCGGAGAGGATGTCGACGGTGAAGGTCACGGCCTTGGCCAGGCGGGACCGCTTGCCGTACTCGACAAGGTAGATCGCGACCATGATCGCGATCGGCACCGCGATGACGGCGCAGACAAGGCCTTGGAGCAGGGTGCCGAGAATCGCGTGGTAGACGCCGCCGCCGAACTGGCGCGAGGTCAGGCCCGCCAGCGACTTCTGCCACCAGTCGCCGTTGAGAACGTGTTCGAAGCCCTTGCTGATGACTGTGACGAGCAGCCACACCAGCGGCACGAGCGCGAGCACGAAGGTCGCGCCGACCAGGACAGTGGCTATCCGGTTCTTCGCCTTGCGGGCGCCGCTGAGCTGCTGGAACGCGGGCGCGGTCGCCGGCCGGTCGAAGTCTGTCGCGGCTGTCATTCGTACTCCTTGTGACCCGCGATGATGGCCCTGGCGAACGCGTTCACCACGAAGGTGAGCACGAACAGCACCAGACCGGCTGCGATGTAGGCGCCCGCGCCGCGCGGGTCGTTGAACTCCTGCGCCGCTCGGGCGATCTTCGAGGCGATGGTGTCGCCACCGTCGAACAGCGTCCAGCTGAAGTGCTGGGTGGTCGCCGACAGGATGATGAGTACCGCGATGGTCTCGCCGAGCGCACGGCCGAGGCCCAGCATGGATGCGCTGATGTAGCCCGCCTTGCCGAACGGCAGGACCGTGGTGCGCACGACCTCCCACTTGGTGGCGCCGAGCGCGAGGGCGCCCTCGACCTGCATCGGCGGGGTCCGGTCGAACACCTCGCGGCTGATCGCGGTGATGATCGGCAGGAGCATGACCGCCAGGACGATGCCCGCGGTGAAGATGGTCTGGCCGATGCCGAGGTCGGAGCTGCCCTTGGCGAAGATCGGGATGAAGCCGAGCGTGTCGTTCAGCCACTTGGTGAACGGGCCCATCGCGGGCGCCAGGACGTAGGCGCCCCAGAGGCCGTAGATGATGGAGGGGACCGCGGCGAGCAGGTCGATCACGTAGGCGAACGGCCTGGCCAGCTTGCGCGGGGCGTACTGGGTGAGGAACAGGGCGATGCCCAGCGAGACGGGCATCGCGATCAGCAGCGCGAACACCGAGCTGAACACGGTGACGAGCAGCAGGTCGAGCACACCGAAGGCCAGGTCGGCCGGATCGGCGCTCCAGTCCCGGCTGAACAGGAAGTTCGCTTTGTTCTCAGTCAGCGACGGGATGGCCTGGATCAGCAGGAAGATGCCGATCAGGGCGATCATCACGACGACGAAGACGCCGGAACCGACCGTCAGCGCCTTGAAGATGCGATCACCTGGTCGGGTGATCACCTTGGCTGGGGCAGTGGTCCCGGTCGGGGGCCCTCCCGCGCCTTGCACGTTGGAAGAAATCTTGGCCTCCGCGTCGCTGGTGGAAGCCGAACCGCCCCGTGACCCGTTTCGGGTCACGGGGCGCTCGACCGAGACGGGGTCGCTCATCGCTTTCGCCCGTTCAGAGTGTGCCGGCTGGTGATTAGGAAATCGCCTTGATGGCGGTCAGCAGCTTCTCCTGGAACTCGTTCGGCAGCGGGACGTAGCCCGCGTCCGCCAGAGCGGCCTGGCCATCGGTGGCGGCGGTGGTCAGGAACGCCTTGACCGCCTTGGCGGTGTCGGCGTCGTAGCCCTTCGAGCAGACGATCTCGTAGGTCGCGAGAACCAGCGGGTAGGCACCCGCGGTCTTGCTGGCGTAGAGGGCGTCGAGGTCGATGACCAGGTCGTTGCCGGTGCCCTTGATCTTGGCGGACTTGATCGCGGCCGCGGCGCCCTCGGCGCCAAGCTCGACCGGACCGGCACCACTGTCGATCTTGGCGGCGCTCAGCTTCTTGTCCTGGACGTAGGACCACTCGATGTAGCCGATGGTGCCGTTGCCCGCGGAGATCGCGTCGGCGATACCAGCCGAGCCCTGGGCACCCTGGCCGACGCCACCGTTGAACTTCTTGCCCGCGTCCTTGCCCCAGGCGTCCTTGGCGGAGGCCTTGAGGTACTTCTGGAAGTTGTCGGTGGTGCCCGACTCGTCAGCGCGGAAGATCACGATGATGGCGGTGTCCGGCAGGGTCGCGCCCTTGTTGACCGCGGCGATGGCCGGGTCGTTCCACTTGGCGATGCCGCCGTTGAAGATCTTGGCGGTGACCTCGGGGGTGAGGACCAGGTCCTTCACGCCGTCGACCTTGTATGCGATGCCGACCGGGCCGAAGACCAGCGGCAGGTTCCACGCCGGGTTGCTCTTGCAACGCGTGGCGGCCGCGTCGACCTCGCCCTTGTCCTTGTTCAGGGCCGAGTCGGAGCCGCCGATGTCGACGATGCCCGCGTTGAACTGCTTGACGCCCGCGCCCGAACCGGACGGGGTGTAGGCAAGCTGCTGGCCGGGGCACTTGGCCACGTACGCTGCGGTGAACGCCTCGATGGCGCCCTTCTGCGCGCTGGAGCCCTCAGCGACGAGGTCCTTCTTGCCGCCACACTCGACCTCAGCGGTCTTGGTGGGCGCGGGGGCCGCGGAGTTGTTCGAGCCCGCCGGGGTGTTGCTGTCGCTGCCGCACGCCGTGAGCGCGAGGGCGCCGACCGCGATGAGACTCAACACGGACGCGTGCCGCTTGATGTTCACGTGGATTCCTCCAGGCAGGAGTCTTCGATGTCGCGGCGCAACTGAAGTCGCCGCCTCGTCGAGCGACGCTAGGCAGCGGTGGTTGACGGTTCACCCCGTAGGAATGAACGGAGGGTGAACAAGCCATCGATTGTGACCAGGAAGACCCCCTCTTCGCACACCCGTGTCCTGCCCGTGACCTGCTGGTTTGCCTTACGTAACCGACCCGCCGCGCTCAGTGTCCACTTAGGAATACTGTACGTGTGCCTCGGTCCGCTCGAATCCGAGTCCGCGGTAGACGGTCAGCGCCGGCAGGTTCTCGCCTTCCACGTAGAGGATCACTTCGGACAGTCCACGCCCGACGAGGTGCGCCAGGCCCGCCAGCGTCAGCGCTTTGCCGAGCCCGCCGCCCTGCGCGGCCGGGTCCACACCGACGACATAGACCTCGCCTTCGCCGCCCGGGTGGATCTTGGTCCAGTGGAATCCGAGGACGCGGTCGGCGGCGTCGACCGCGAGGAACAGACCCTCGGGGTCGAACCAGGGCTCCTGTTCGGTGGCCTCGACGTCGGCGACGGTCAGCGCGCCCTGTTCGGGGTGCCAGTCGAACGCCCGCCGGTTGACCGCGACCAGCGCGGCCTCGTCCTGGCCGGGCACGAACGTGCGGACCCGGACCCCGGCTGGCCATTTCGGCTCGACGAAGGTCGCGCCCGCGAGGTCGAGGCGCATCTTGAGCAGCTCGCGGACCTTCGCCAGCCCGGCCTTGGCCGCGATCGCGGCGGCGGCGGGGTGGTCACCATGGGACCAGAGGCGGACGCCGGGGGCGGCGTGGTCGAGGACTGCGCGCACCAGCTTGGTGCCGACCCCCGCGCCGCGGTGGTCGGGGTGCACGAACGCCTCGACGACCTGGCGGCCGAAGGCGTCGCCAAGGGTGTCGAGGTGGGCGTAGCCGACGGTAACGCCGTCGGCGGTGGCAAACAGATGCTCGCCGCCGCGGAACTCCCGCGGCAGCGGTCCGTCGGCGGCGACCTCAGGACGGCCGTCCACGGCGGCGACGGCGAGCAGTAGGGAACGGGGATCGAAGTCGGTCTGCCAGGTCAGCTGCACATGACCGAAACTACTCAGGCATCGATCGAGTAGCGCAGATCGTCTGACGAGACCTCAGTCTCGCGTCGGGCGCCTGCCTTGGGCGGCTGGACGAACTTGTAGCCGACGTTGCGCACCGTGCCGATGAGCTGCTCGTGCTCGGGGCCGAGCTTGGCGCGCAGCCGCCGGACGTGCACGTCGACCGTGCGGGTGCCACCGAAGAAGTCGTAGCCCCAGACCTCCTGCAGCAGCTGCGCCCGGGTGAAGACCCGGCCCGCGTGCTGGGCGAGGTACTTGAGCAGCTCGAACTCCTTGTAGGTGAGGTCGAGCGGGCGCCCCTTGAGCCGGGCCATGTAGGTGGCCTCGTCGATGACCAGCTCGCCGAGGCGCAGCGCGCCGTCGACGGCGGCACCGGCCGGTCCGCGCGAGGTCAGCAGCCGCAGTCGGGCGTCGACCTCGGCCGGGCCCGCGCCGGGCAGCACGATCTCGTCGATGCGCCAGTCGGCGGTGATGGCGACCAGACCGCCCTCGTTCACCACGGCGATGACGGGGCAGTTGTCCCCGCCGCTGGTCAGCAGCCTGCACAGGCTCTTGGCGGCGGCGAGGTCGGTGCGCGCGTCCACGATCACCGCGTCCCGGGAACCGGCCTCGAGCAGCGCGGTCACCTCAGGGGCCTGGGTGCGCACGGCGTGCGGCAGCAGCATCAGTGAGGGAAGGACCGAGCCCGGTTCCGGGTCCGCGGTCAACAGCAGCAGATCGAGGCTCATGCGAGTCCGCCTCTCCGTTGATCCGCTCCGCTTCATTGAGGTGCGGCCCCCGAAAGTGGGGGTTTGATTGCGTCGTGGTGAACAGATTAACCAACCGCAACCGTGAATGTCCTGGTCATGCCGCCCGCATCACACGTGCGGTGGCATCTTTCCGATGATGCCGTGACCTCGACGGAACCGTGTTACGCACATGTAAAACCTAAGGTGGGCTGGCGATAGTCACCCTCATGAGTGGGTTCTCGAAGGTCATGTGAATCGGATGTTACGCGGATTCATCCCACCAATTCGGTCCCACTGATCGGCTGCCTGTGGACAACCGGTTCGACCGTTCGGGCGTCCTCGGTACCGTTGGGAACACCGAACGCACCGGGACGGACACACGATGACGGGTGGCACGACGACGATGGTGACCAACAGCGGAAGGCCCCCGGCCCCGCCGCGGCGGCGACGGTCCAAGGCGGTCCGCAGACTCGTCATCACCCTGGTCGTCCTGCTCGGCCTGCTGGTCGCGGCCGACTTCGGCGCGGCGGCGTTCTTCGAGCACGAGGTGTCCAAGCGGGCCCAGCAGCAGTTCGACCTGCGCGACCACCCTGAAGTCCAGGTCGGCGGCTTCTCTTTCCTGGCCCAGGCGGTGTCCGGGGAGTACGACCTGGTGACGGTCGACGCCAAGGGCATCCCGGTCAACACGCTGCGCGACGTCGAGGTCCACGCCGATCTCAAGGGCGTCCAGGCCCCGCTGAGCGACCTGATCTCCGGTTCGATCACCGGCGTGCCGGTTCGCGAGGTCGTCGGCGAGGTCAGGGTCAAGGCCGCCGACGTCAGCCGGGCGATGTCGCTCAACGAGAACCAGGTCATCCGCTCGCTGACGAACCTGAAGATCGACCCGGTCAGCGAGAAGACGGTCGCGACCGCGCCCGCCGACGGCGCCGAGACCGAGGACGAGTCCGAGCTGGCCGACGCCGAGGGCAGCACCGCTGGCGTGCGGCTCTGCGGGACCGCCGAGATCGCGGGCCAGCCGACCGAGCTGTGCGTGTTCTCCATCATCTCGCTGAGCGAGCGTCGTATCGCGGTGTCGCCCAAGCGCATGGAGCTGCGCAACTCCGACAGCGACGTAAAGCTCCCGCCGTCGCTGCAGCAGAAGATCCTCCCCTTCTTCACCTTCCAGCTCGACCCGGGCGACCTGCCGTTCTCGGTGACACCGACGTCGGTCAAGGTCGAGCCGGGCAAGCTGACGGTGCGCGGGAAGGCCGCGAACCTGGTCTTGGGCAAGAGCTGACGGGAATCCCTCCGGACCTCGTGACGTTCCACCAGGTGGACAGGGGTGCGATCTTGACCGCGTGGGGTCGATGCTGGTCAGCGCACTGTCGATCGACGGGGTCTGGAGGGCGTGATGATCGGTGGTCTGGTCGCCGTCGGCACGCTGGTGGTGGCCACCGCGGTCGGGTTCCTCCTGCGCAGGCGGGACGGCCGGGTCCGCGCCGCCGCCGACCGCCCCGATCGGGTGAACCTGCTCCCCGCTGACGTCCGCGCGGTGCTCGACCCCGACGCCGCGGTGACGCTGGTCCAGCTGTCGACGACGTTCTGCGCGCCGTGCGGGCACACGCGGGTCATCCTGACCGATCTCGCCGAGAACACCGACCGGCTCGCCCACGCCGACATCGACCTCACCGACCGCCCTGAGCTGGCCCGACAGCTCTCCGTGCTGCGCACCCCGACGACCCTGGCGGTCGACGCGACGGGCACCGAGATCCTGCGCGTCGGCGGCGTGCCCAAGCGCGATTCGCTGCTGGCCGCCCTCGGGCCGCACCTGTCCGCGTGACGATCCCACGCTCTGGACGCCCATCCCATACCGAGGGAATCCCGGTAAGCTCCGGACCGTGACGAGCACTCTGACCAGGCGACGCGCGGTGGACTTCTGCCGCGTGGACTCCAGCCTGTGTCGAATGCCGATCTGATCGGGCGGTCAGCCCCGGATCGCGCACGCGTCCACACCGCCCCCACCGGACTTGCTCTTTCGTCTGCGTCCAGGTCAGGAGGCTCAGTCATGGCCCGATTCACCGGTCCACCGGTAGACCCCCGCGGTCCCCGGTTCAGCGCGTGGCTCACCACCGCCGTTCTCGTCGTCGTACTGCTCACCGGCTGGTGGCCGCTGCTGGCCGCCCAGGCGGTGGTGTTCGCCATCGGCGCGTTCGCCGGGCTCGGCTTCTCCCCGTACACAGCGGTCTACCGCACGCTCGTCGCGCCCCGGCTGGGGCCGACCGACGAACGTGAGGACGCCGCCCCGCTGCGGTTCGCCCAGGCCGTCGGCTTCGGGTTCGCCGTCGTCGGCACCCTCGGCTACGCGACCGGGCTGACCGGGCTCGGCGTCGCGGCCACCGCCGCGGCGCTCGCGGCCGCCTTCCTCAACGCCGCGTTCGGCTTCTGCCTCGGCTGCGAGGCGTATCTGCTGCTCAACCGCTTGTCCATCCCCAGCAAGAAAGTAGGAACCACCCGATGAGCCGCGAAGACGTGCTTGTGACGACGGCATGGGCCGAGGAGAACCTCGACACGGCCGGGGTCGTATTCGTCGAGGTCGATGAGGACGCCAGCGCGTACGACACCGGCCACATCCCCGGCGCGGTGAAGGTCGACTGGCGCCAGGACCTGCAGGACCCGGTGCGCCGCGACTTCGTCGACCGCGCGGGCTTCGAGAAGCTGCTCTCGGCCCGCGGCATCGGCAACGATGACCTGGTCGTGCTCTACGGCGGCAACAACAACTGGTTCGCCGCCTACGCCTACTGGTACTTCAAGCTCTACGGCCACAACGCGGTCAAGCTGCTCGACGGCGGCCGCAAGAAGTGGGAGCTCGACGGCCGCCCGCTCGACGCCGACGCCGTATCGCGTCCCGAGACCGTCTACTCGGCCAAGGACCAGGACCTGAACCTGCGCGCCTTCCGCGACGAGGTCATCGACGCGATCAACACCAAGAACCTGGTCGACGTCCGCTCGCCGGACGAGTTCTCCGGCAAGCTGGCCGCCCCGGCGCACCTGCCGCAGGAGCAGGCCCAGGTCAAGGGCCACATCCCGACGGCGATCAACGTCCCGTGGAGCAAGGCGGCCAACGAGGACGGCACCTTCCGCTCCGACGAGGAGCTGCGCGAGCTGTACAAGGACGCCGGCCTCGACGAGGACAAGGCGACCATCGCCTACTGCCGCATCGGCGAGCGCTCGTCGCACACCTGGTTCGCCCTGCGCGAGCTGCTCGGCTACAGCGACGTCAAGAACTACGACGGCTCGTGGACCGAGTACGGCTCGCTCGTTGGCGTGCCGGTCGAAATCGGCGCCCAGAACTGACCTGAGGAGAACAGCGAATGAGCTCTTGCGGAGCCCCCGACCAGTCCCTGCCCGCCAACGTCGACGCGGGCAAGGAGATCGTCCTGACCGGCAAGGTCACCAAGGGCGACACCCCTGTCGGCGGCGCGTTCGTGCGCCTGCTCGACTCGACCGGCGAGTTCACCGCCGAGGTCGTCGCCTCCGAGGCGGGTGACTTCCGGTTCTTCGCCGCCCCCGGCGACTGGACCGTGCGCGCCCTGCACCGCGACGGCAACGGCGAGGCCACCGTGTCCGCGGCGGGCCCCGGCCTGCACAGCGTGGCGATCACCGTCGGCTGATCCGACACCCGGAGAGGAGCCTCGGAAGCACCCGCTTCCGGGGCTCTTTTCTGTTATTCCCCTGTGACCAACCCATTTCCGGAGCCGCGCGTGTACTGGGCACGGAGGCCGACAGGCCGGGGAGTTGGGGAGAAACCATGGGAATCAAGGCTGGATTTCGCGCGTCCATCGTCGGGTTGCTGACCGCGACCGCGATCACGGGAGGAATGGTCTTCGGAGCGGGCACCGCCTCGGCGTGCGCGGGGGACCAGCACTCGCACGCGCTGGCGGCGTCACTGCCCCAACTGCGGCCAGGCACGACCGGCACGTACACCGTCGGCCTGCAGTTGGCGCTGAACGACCACGGATACCAACTGCGGGGCACGGGCTTCTACGGGGTGAACACCCTGTCCGCGGTCCGCGACTTCCAGCGCAGGAACGGGATCAAGGACAGCGGCATCGTCGGATCCAAGACCTGGCAGGCGCTGGTCGGCAGCAAGAACTCGATCGGGACGTCCAACCAGTCGACGCCCGCGTTCTCGGTGTACCCCGGCGAGACCGCGACGGTGAAGCTGGACTACCTGCGCCACTTCGTCTCGCGGCTCTACCTCGATGAGACCTTCTGGGACGAGACGTCCTACTCGCCGCGCATGGTCGCCACGGTCAAGCGGTTCCAGAAGTCCGTGGGGATCAAGGCCAGCGGGATCGTCGGACCCAAGACCTGGACAGCGATGAACCAGGTCGTGCGGATGGCCGGAAACTGGGGCTGCTGAGACACCCGCCACGCTCGGGCCGCCGCGGTCGTGTCCGCGGCGGCCCGTGCCGTTATTCTCCGATCCGTGGAAATCTTCTTCACGACGCTGCTCGTCCTGATGGGACTGCTGACCACCTGGTTCGCCGGGTACGTGGTCTACCGCATCTACGCCGACCAGCGCTGAGCCATGACCGACAGCGACGCGGTCGCGGGCAGTGGTGACGCGGCGATCACCGCCGCGGAGAAGCGGGCCGAGCTGACCCGCCACCTCAACCTGCCGCAGTTCGACGACCTGCCGATCCCGGCGGACACCGCGAACCTGCGCGAGGGCCCCAACCTGAACGACGCCTGCCTGTCGCTGCTGCCGCTCGTCGGTGTGTGGCGGGGTGAGGGCGAGGTCGTCTACCCGACGATCGACGGGCCGTTCAAGTTCGGCCAGCAGATCACCTTCGCCCACGACGGCAGGCCCTTCCTGTCGTACGAGTCGCGCGCGTGGCTGCTCGACGACGACGGCAACGTCATCCGGCCCGCCGCGCGCGAGGTCGGCTGGTGGCGGCCGCAGGCCGACGACACCATCGAGGTGCTGCTGGCCCACGCCACCGGGATCATGGAGATCTACTACGGCGCCCCGCGCACCCAGACCTCGTGGGAGATCGGCACCGACCTGGTCAGCCGCACGTCGACGGCGAAGGACGTCACCGCGGCCAAGCGCCTCTACGGTCTGGTCAACAACGGCGACCTCGCCTACGTCGAGGAGCGCGCGATGATGGGCCAGCCCCTGCAGCCGCACACCTCGGCGCACCTGCGCCGCGTCGTCGGATAGGTCGTGCGCCTGCGGCGATGCGGCGCGGACGCGGTCCTGGTCGAACTGGACTCGCTGACCGAGGTCGCCGCCGCACGCGCGGTGCTTTCCGGGCTTCCCGACGTGGTCGACGTGGTGCCCGCCGCGCGGACGGTCTTGGCGTCGTTTCCCGCTGGGGTCGGTGCGATCAGGCTGGTCAGGGCCGCGTTGGAGGGTGTCGACCTGTCGGTCGCCCCGGCGGTGGAGTCCCGGACTGTGATCATCCCGGCGGTCTACGACGGGCCTGACTTGGAGTTGGTCGCCACGACAGCGGGCACGACCGTCGACGACGTGGTCGCCATGCACTCCGAGGCCGACTACACGGTCGCGTTCTGCGGGTTCTCGCCCGGATTCGCCTACCTCACCGGCCTCCCCGAGCCGCTGCGCCAGGCTCGCCTGGACACCCCGCGCACGCGGGTCCCGGTCGGGTCGATCGGCGTGGCGGGGGAGTTCACCGGCGTCTACCCGCGCGCGTCTCCCGGTGGCTGGCGGCTGCTCGGCAGGCTCGCCGACGACGCCGAACCACTCTTCGACCCCGACCGGACCCCCGCCGCGCTGCTCACCCCCGGCGACCGGGTCCGCTTCGAAGCCAGCCGATGACCCGGGCCGTCACCGTGGTCGCCACGGGCCCGCTCGCGCTGATCGAGGACCTCGGCCGCCCCGGCAACGCCCACCTCGGCGTCCCCCCGTCCGGCGCGCTCGACCAGCCGTCGCTGCGGCTGGCCAACCGGCTCGTCGGCAACCACGAGGGGGCCGCGGGGATCGAGTCGGTGCTGGGTGGGCTGGCGCTGCGGGCGGAGGTGTCCTGCACGGTCGCGGTGACCGGGCCGAGCGTGCCGGTGACGGTGGCCGGGCGCGGGTGCGACTCGCACACGCCGCTGCACGTGGGCGCGGGCGAGATCGTGGCGATCGGGTCCCCGCGGGCGGGGCTGCGGTGCTACGTGGCGGTGTCAGGGGGCTTCGCGGTGCCGGTGCGGCTCGGGTCGCGGTCGACTGACGTGCTGTCGGGCATCGGGGCGCCGCTGAAGGTGGGCGACGTGCTGCCGCTGGGCGTTCCGGCCGGGCCACCGATGGGTGAGGACGCGGTGCCGCCGCCGAGCCCGGCCGATCAGCTGACGATCCCGATCCGACTCGGGCCGCGGGAGGACTGGTTCGCTGATCCCGTAGCCCAGTTCGCCCGGCTGACCTGGGCGGTGTCACCCGAGAGCAACCGGGTGGGCCTACGCCTGCTCGGCGAGCCGCTGGCCCGTGTGCCGGAGTTCGCGGGGCGGGAGCTGGCCAGTGAGGGTGTAGTGACCGGGGCGGTGCAGGTGCCAGCGAGCGGCAGGCCGGTGATCTTCCTCGCCGACCACCCGACGACTGGCGGGTATCCGGTGATCGGAGTCGTAGATCGGCTCGCCGAACTGGCCCAGGCCCGTCCCGGCACCCGGATCCGCTTCCGCGTCGTTCAACAATCCTCTTGTTGAACAATCCTACCTTCGAACAATCCCTCGGGGCTGCCCTTTCGTTGAACAATCCCCTTGTTGAAACGTAGGATTGTTCAACAATCAGGCGTACTCGGACTCGTAGAGGGCGGAGAGTTCGCGGTGCAGGGCGGCCGAGTCCGGCAGGGGCACGCCGTCCAGCACCCGGACCCGAGTGATCTTGCGGACGCTGGACGCGAGGAACAGGCCCTCGGCGCCGTCCAGGTCGGCGCGGTGGATCGGTTCGACCTTGGTCGTCCAGCCCGCCTGCTCGGCCGCGCGGAACAAGGCAGCCTGCGTCGTGCCCGGCAGGACGCCGCTGGTCGGCGGAGTCGTGCGCATCGTGCCGCCCTCGACGAGCACGACCGTCGACGTCGGCCCCTCCAGCACCGAACCGTCGGACGCCACGAAGATCGCCTCGTCCGCCCCGTGCGCCGCCACATACCGCATGGCGGCCATGTTCACCGCGTACGACAGCGTCTTCGCGCCGAGCAGCAGCCACGGGGCGCGCTCGACGATCGCCGGGTCGAACCCGCGGTCCAGGCTCAGCACCGTGACGCCGTCGACCCGGTTGGCCAGAGTCTTAGCCCCGATCGGCAGGCCGAGCGCGTATCCGGTCGGGACGTCGTCGCCGAACTCCGGGCCGCGGGTGTAGACGAGCTTGAGCGCCATCTCACCTGCGTCGGACCACGCGTCGATCACCACCTGGGCGACTCGCTCCCAGGCCGCCCGGTCGAGCCGAGGCAGGTCGAGCATCGCCGCCGAGCGGGCCATCCGGTCGAGGTGGGGACCGAGTTCACGGGCCCGGCCGTCGACCACGAGCACCGTCTCGAACACACCGTCGCCGCGGAGAAGGCCGAGGTCGTCGGCCCGGACAAGCGGACCGTCGGCGTCGGCGAGGGTTCCGTCGAGCATCGCCAACACGCGCATGCGCGCACCATACGCCCCGAAGGGAATAGCATCGGCCGGGTGGAGACGCTGCGGACGCGTGAGGAACTCCGGTCGACGCTGCACGAACGCGGGATGCGCATGACCCCGCAGCGGCAGCTGGTCTTGGACGCGCTCCTGGAACTGGAGCACGCCACGCCCGAGCAGGTCTGCCAGCACGTGCGCCGGACCACGCCGTCGGTCAACATCACCACGATCTACCGGACCCTGGAGCTGCTGGAAAGCCTCGACCTGGTCCACCACACCCACCTCGGCCACGGCGCGCCGAGCTACTCGGTGCACGAACACAAGCACGTCCACCTCGTCTGCCACCGCTGCGGCCACGTCGACGAAGTCGAGCGGACAGTGATGGACGAGCTGTCCGGAACACTGCGCGCCGCCGAGGGGTTCGTACTAGACGCAAGCCACCTCGCCCTGTCCGGCACCTGCCGCACCTGCTCCCAGGAGATCCTGTGACCACTCGCTCACCCGTCCTCGACCTGCCGGGGGCCATCGCGCCGCCCGACGAGTCGGTGGACTCAGGCGTGCCGTGGCACTTCGGTGACCCGTTCGCCGAGCAGCGGGCCGCGGCGCGCAAGGTCGCCGTGGTCGACCGGTCGCACCGGGAGGTCATCGCCGTCCCCGGCGACGAGCGGCTGAGCTGGCTGCACCTGGTCATCTCCCAGCACGTCACCGGCCTGGCCGAGGGCGCGGGCACCGAGGCGCTCATCCTCGACAGCCAGGGCAGGGTCGACGCGCACATGCTGCTCGCCCACGTCGACGGCACCGTCTGGCTCGACACCGAGCGCGGCGCGGTCGCGACGGGCGCGCGCGGCGGCCAGGTCCCGCTGCTGGAGTACCTGGCGCAGATGGTCTTCTGGTCGAAGGTCGAGCCGCGCGACGCCACCGCCGAGCGGGCCGTCCTGTCGCTGGTCGGCCCCGAGACCCCCGCGCTGCTGGCCGCGGTCGGACTCCCCGTCCCCGAAGGCGACTACGCGGTCGCCGCGGGCGCGGGTGTCGTCGTCCGCCGGATGCCATGGCCCGGCCACGACGCCGCCGACCTGCTGGTGCCCCGCGCCGAGCTGGTCGCCTGGTGGACCCGGCTGACCGAGGCGGGCGCCCGCCGGATGGGCAGCTGGGGCTTCGAGGCGCTGCGGGTCGAGTCGACCCGGCCGCGCCTCGGCGTGGACACCGACGAGAAGACCATCCCGCACGAGGTCAACTGGGTCCCGTCGGCCGCGCACGTGGCCAAGGGCTGCTACCGCGGCCAGGAGACGGTGTCCAAGGTGCACAACGTCGGCCGCCCGCCGCGCAGGATGCTGCTGCTGCACCTCGACGGCTCCGCGGACGGCCAGCCCGAGACGGGCTCGCCGGTGTCGCTCGGCGAGCGCGTCGTCGGCCGGGTGGGCACGGTCGCCCAGCACCACGAGCTGGGCCCGATCGCGCTGGCGCTGATCAAACGCTCGGTCGGCGCGGACGCCGAGCTGGTCGCGGGCCAGGGCGACGAGTCGGCTCAGGCGTCGGTCGATCCCGACTCGATCCCACCGGACACCCCTGCATTGGGCCGTATCGCCGCCCAGGGACTTCGGCCGTAAGGCGTGGGTGTGCCAGGATCGGCGCCATGTCGAACTCCTCGGGCACGTTGATCACGGTCGCCCCCACCGGAGCCGAGCACACCAAAGCGGACGTGCCGAACCTGCCGGTCACCCTGGACGAACTGGTCACCACGGCGCGCGACTGTGAGCGCGTCGGCGCCGCCATGATCCACATCCACATCCGCGACGACGACCACAAGCCGTCACTCGACCCGCAGCGGCTCAAGGACACCGTCGCCGCGGTCCGGGAGAACACCCGGCTGATCGTGCAGCTGTCGACCGGCGGCGCGGTGACCGACCCGGAGGAGCGCAGGCTGGCCGTGCTCGACGCGATGCCGGACTCGGCGTCGTGCTCGATGGGCACGGTCAACTTCGGCGACGACGTGTTCCTCAACCGCTGGGAGTTCATCGTCGAGCTGCACAAGCGGATGCAGGAGCGGGGCATCGTCCCCGAGTACGAGATCTTCGACCTCGGCCACCTGACGTCGCTGCGCAGGCTGCTCGACCAGCACGGCCTGCCCGCTGGCGGCCACGTGCACGTGGACCTGGTCATGGGCGTTCCCGGCGGCATGCCAGGCGACACCGAGACCCTCGCCGCGGCGCTGCGGCTCATCCCCGAAGGGGCGACGTTCTCGGCGACCGGCGTCGGCCGGACCACGCTGCCGGTACTGTTCGCCGCGTTGTCCGCGGGTGGACACGTCCGGGTGGGAATGGAGGACACCATCTCCTACGCCAAGGGCGAGCGCGTCAAGGACAACGCCCAGCTTGTGGCCAGGGCCTCGGGTTTGGCGCGGATCGCGCAGCGTCCCCCGATTGGGCCGGACGAGGCACGGGTACTGCTGGGAGTAACAAGCTAGGTGAAGATATGGCGGTCGGCCGGTAGATGTCGGAGGATGTCCGCGTGATCGAAGTCCGCCCTGGTGGGCGCAGGCGCATCGACCGGGTGCTGTCGCCGGACTATGTCGACAATCTCGACCAGCTCGACCTGGCCGAGGTCCGCGTCCGTCGCGACGACGCGGCGCAGGAGGAGACCGACCTGTCCTACCTGCGCAGGCTTCTGCACGGGCGGATCGACATCGTCAAGGCCGAGCAGAAGCGGCGGGCCACCGGCGGTTCCCAGTCGGTGGTAGACCAGCTCGCGGCGATCCTCGCCGACAACGCGGTCGGCCCGGCGATGGGTTCCGGCCGCCACCAGGTGATGGAGCCCTCGCGCGCCGAGGCCCACCGCAGGCACGTCGAGGCCCTGGTCTCCGACGCCGACCTGACCGATGTGGTCTCGCTGCCGGATGACCGGCTCGCGTTGGCTTTGCGCACGTACCAGGCGGAGGAGGAGTCGGTCTCCCAGCGCCGCCGGGAAGTGCAGGTCGTCATGGACCTGCTCAACGACCAGATCGGCAGCCGCTACCGGGCGGGCAGTGCGTCGGTCGATGATCTGCTCGCCGCTGAGCGGGCGAAGCGGGAGCCACACTGAACCCCGTCCTGGTCGAAGTCCTCCGCTCCGGATTCGTGGAGTCCGTTCACCGCGGCTCGGTCGTCGTGCTCGCTCCGGACGGCACAGTCCGGCTCGCGCTCGGCGAGGTCAACGAACCGGTGTTCACCCGCTCGTGCAACAAGCCGCTGCAGGCCCTCGGCCTGCTCCGCGCGGGCCTGGACCTTCCTGACGACGCCGACCTGGCAGTGGGCTGCGCGTCGCACAGCGGTGAGGCAGAGCATGTCGAGCAGGTCCTCGGGATCCTGGGCAAGAACGGACTGACTGAGTCTGATCTCGGCTGCCCACCCGACTGGCCCCTGAACAAGGCCAGCAGGCACCGGGTCATAGCCAGCGGCGGCGGCAAACGCGCGGCGGCGATGAACTGCTCCGGCAAACACGCCGCGATGCTGGCCACGGCGGTCCAGCAGGGCTGGGACGTGCGGGACTATTTGAACCCGGACCACCCGGCGCAGACCGCCATCGCCGAGACCGTCACCGAGATGACCGGCGAGAACATCACCACCATCGGCGTAGACGGCTGCGGCGCACCACTGTTCGCCCTGACCCTGTGCGGCCTGGCGACCGGCTATACCCGCCTGGTCCTGGCCACCCCCGGCACCCGCCGCCGCCGCGTAGCCGACGCCATGCGCGCCCACCCATACCTGGTCGGCGGCACCGACCGCGACGACACCGAACTGATGCAAGCCATCCCCGGCGTCCTGGTCAAGGGCGGCGCCGAAGGCGTACACGGCATGGTCCTCGCCGACGGCACAGCCGTAGCCATGAAGATCGACGACGGTTCCCCAAGGCCCCGCACCCCGATCTTGGTAGGAGTCCTCCGAGCCCTGGGCTACGACGCCCCGGCACTAGCCGACATGGCCGAACGCGACGTACTGGGCGGCGGAGTCCCCGTAGGCGCCGCACGCCTACGCGACGACCTTCTGGACGAACTGGTCTAACAGCACCCACCCGACGCAACGGGCCGAACCCAACGGCTAGTTTGGGTGGTTCGCCTTGATTTGGGGAAATGGGCCTAAACTCGCGGCGCGGGTGAGCCCTCCGGACCTCGCCTTTTAACCCGCACAGGCCCATTTTTAGGGGTCCCCAAATGAAGGCGAACCACCCAAACAGGCAATCCCACCACAGCCCGTCGCCCCAGGAACCAAGTAGATCGCCAGCCCCGCGACCTGCACAACCGCGCGCGCCCGCCTACCGGTTCCGAATTGAATGCCGATCCCGCAAGACGCGGAAAGCCTCGTCACCTGAAGCCCGATCAACCGCGGACAATGGCAACC